>JAGRED010000115.1 GCA_020446725.1 Parvularculaceae bacterium
CCTCTGGTTGATCTTGTTGACATCGACCCGACCGAAGAGCTTTGCACGCCGCTCGACCTGTCAGAATACAAGACGATCGACAGAACGCTTGCCTATGTCGGACGCAAATATGCTGAAATTGCAGAGCACGCCGGGGATGCGCATGCTTTTCGCCTGACCCATGACGGGGAAGTCATGGGCGCGTATGGCGACCTCGACGCATGGCCGTCTCGGCTCACGCGCGAATTCCCCGAGAAGAGCGTTCAACTTCTCGTGGCGGCGGGAACGATGAGAGAGGCGGAAGCGGCGCAGGCCATTTACCTGCAACATGTAATGCGTTTCGTCGAAGCGCCGGAATAAGAAACTTGCTGCGCAACGCCTGCGCCTAATTCTCAAACGGGTCTTTCATCAGGATGACGTCGTCGCGTTCGGGGCTTGTCGAGACGAGCGCGACGGGGCGCTCGATGAGTTCCTCAACGCGGCGGACATATTTGACCGCTTCGGCGGGAAGGTCCGCCCAGGAGCGCGCGCCGACGGTTGAGCCCTTCCAGCCTTCCATCGCCTCATAGATCGGCTTGACCGCGCTCTGCGCGTCGCGGCCGGCGGGCAGGTAATCATAACGCGCGCCGTCGATCTCGTAGCCGACGCAGACTTTCAACTCGTCAAACCCGTCGAGCACGTCGAGCTTCGTCAGCGCAACGCCGTCGACGCCGGCGATCTTCATCGACTGGCGGACGAGAACCGCATCGAACCAGCCGCAGCGGCGCTTGCGCCCCGTCACCGTGCCGAATTCATGGCCGCGCTGGCCGAGCTTTTCGCCGATCGCGTCGGTCAGCTCGGTCGGGAACGGACCTTCGCCGACGCGCGTCGTATAGGCCTTGACGATGCCGAGCACATAGCCGACCGCGCGGGGGCCAAGCCCCGAGCCGGTCGCGGCTTGCCCCGCCACCGTGTTCGACGAGGTGACGTAGGGATAGGTGCCGTGATCGACATCGAGAAGGACGCCCTGCGCGCCTTCGAAAAGGATGCGCTTGCCGGCCCTCCTCGCCTCGTCGAGCAGCTTCCAGACCGGCTTGACGAACGGCGCGATCTTCGGCGCGACCTCGACGATCTTCTCGGTGAGCGCGTCGGCGTCGATTTCCGCCGCGCCATGCCCGCGGCGCAGCGCATTGTGGTGGACGAGGAGGTTTTCAACCTTTGCGGCGAGGCTTTCCGTATGCAGAAGATCGACGGCGCGGATGGCGCGACGGCCCGCGCGGTCTTCATAGGCGGGGCCGATGCCGCGCTTCGTCGTGCCGATCTTCACGCCGGAATTCGACGTCTCGCGCATCGCATCGAGTTCCGAATGCACGGGCAGGATCAAGGTCGCGTTTTCCGCGATCGCAAGACTCTCCGCCGTCACCTTGACGCCTTCGCCCTCGACGCGGGCGATCTCGGCGAGGAGCGCCCAGGGGTCGACGACGACGCCCGAGCCGATGACGCCGAGGCGGCCTTCGCGCACGACGCCCGAGGGCAGCAGCGACAATTTGTAGACCTTGCCGTCAATGACGAGCGTGTGGCCGGCATTGTGCCCGCCCTGAAAGCGCACGACGACGTCGGCGCGCGCCGACAGCCAGTCCACGATCTTGCCCTTGCCCTCGTCGCCCCACTGGACGCCGATGACCGCCACATCCGTCATTGAACCCTCGGCTTTGCTGATTTCGCGCGGCGCACCATAGGCGGCCCGGCGGCGGGGTCAATGCGCTCGGCTCGTCGTCCGGATGGCTCGCTTCGTCGGCGCAGGGTTGATGAAAAAGGCGCGTTGGGAGGTCATAGTAAGGTGGCGCGACGCCGCCTTTTCCGGATAGGGGCTTAAGACATGAAACTGACGATCATCGCGGCCCTCGCCGCATTTTCCGTTTCCTGCGCGCATGCGCAATCGACCGGACCCGCGGCGACCGCGCCCGCCCAGACGCCGCCGCCGCCGCCCTGCACAGACCCCGTCTTCAGCCAGTTCGATTTCTGGGTCGGCGAATGGGACGTCTATGGCCCGCAAGGCAAGCTCGCCGGAACGAATTCGATCCGGAAAGAAGAATATGGCTGCCTTCTGACCGAGCACTGGGTGAATACGGGCGGCATCACCGGACAGAGCTACAACTTCGTCGATCTTGAAACCGGCAAATGGCGCCAAGTCTGGGTCAGCGCCGGCGCAACGATCGATTATGTCGGCGGGCTCAACG
>JAGRED010000116.1 GCA_020446725.1 Parvularculaceae bacterium
GCCGCGCCGCAATCGCCGCTGCGCCCGCTCGCCAAGCCGGCCCCCTTCCGTCAGGCCCGCGCCTTCGCGGCCGCCAAGGGCGCGCTGTCCTCGCCGGTTGCCGGGAATGTGATCGGCCGTTTCGGCGCGGCGCGCCCTGAGGGCGGAAAGTTCGAAGGCGTCCGTTTTGCGACGGCCGACCGGGCGATTGTCACCGCGCCGTTCGAGGGTCAAGTCGCTTTCGCCCGGACGTGGAACCCGATCGGCAACCTCCTCGTTCTGGACGTCGGCGGAGGCTACCATATATTGTTGATGGGGGTTGGCGGCTTTCTGGTGGAGGAAGGCCAGAGCGTTAAGGCTGGCGAGCCGGTCGCCGCAATGAATGGAACGGATTCTTCGCTGGACCTTGAAATTAGGAAAAACGGAGAGCCTGTTAACCCATCCTTGTGGCTCTCGGAGAATGCTAGGCCGGATCCCGCTTCATAGAAGTCCCGTCCGGTCGACCGCGAACAGAAGTAGTTAAGACAGGTGTTTGGATGACGAATTCGAAAAACCGCTCCCAATCAGGCGCCAGCCGGAAGGTCCTTCGCAGCGCCGCCTCGGCGGGCGCTCTCGCCGCCGCGGCGCTAGGCGGCGCATTGGTGACGGCTGCGGCGCTCTCGGCGGGTTTCGCGCGCTCAACAATATCGGCCGACACGTTCCGCCAGCTCGATCTATTCGGCGAGGTATTCGAACAGGTTCACCAGAATTACGTTGAGACGCCCGACGATTCCGATCTGATCAAAGGCGCGATTGACGGGATGCTGGGCGGGCTCGATCCGCATTCAAGCTATCTGACGGCGGATGATTTCAGCCGCATGCAGGAACAGACGCGCGGCAGCTTCGCCGGCCTCGGCATTCAGGTTGTGATGGACAATGAGGGGGCCGACAAGGGGCTCGTCAAAGTCGTCGCGCCGATCGACGACACGCCGGCGCAGAAGGCCGGCATCCAGACGAACGATCTCATCACTGAAATCGACGGCGCTAAGGTGCTCGGCATGTCGATCGACGAAGCGATCGACAAGCTGAAAGGCGCCAAGGGAACGCCGGTTGAGATCACCGTGTTGCGCGACCGCGAAAAGCCGAGCTTCACGGTGAAACTCGTCCGCGACATCATTCGCGTCCCCGCCGTCACGCATCGCGCGGAAGGCCAGTTCGGCTATATCCGCATCACCAATTTCAGCGAGCAGACCGAATCCGGCCTGACGAAAGCCATCAAGGCGCTCGACAAGGAAGTCGCCGGCGGACCGAAAGGCTACGTTCTCGACCTGCGGTCAAACCCTGGCGGCCTTCTCGATCAGGCCGTCGCCGTCTCCGACGCATTCCTTGAAGGCGGGGAAATCGTTTCGACCCGCGGGCGCAATCCGAAGGACACGCTGAAGGAAATGGGCACGCCGGGCGATCTCACCAGCGGCAAGCCTGTTATCGTTCTCATCAATGGCGGATCGGCGTCCGCATCCGAAATCGTCGCCGGCGCCCTTCAGGATCGCAACCGCGCCCTGCTGCTCGGCACGCGCTCCTTCGGCAAAGGCAGCGTGCAGACCGTCATCCCGCTCCAGAACGGGCTTCAGGGCGCCCTGCGCCTGACGACGTCGCGCTATTACACGCCTTCAGGCCGTTCGATCCAGGCGCATGGCATCGACCCTGATATCGCCATGCCGGTGATCTATCCCGGTCAGGAGGAAATCACCGAACGGCCGAGCGAAGCGAGCCTTCCGGGCGCGCTGGACGTCGAGAAAAACAGCGACGACGAGACCGCCGCCGCGCCGGCGGTCGAGCCGGTCAAATGCGGCTACAAGGAAGACGGCACGACCTTCAAGGACTGCCAGCTCGACCACGCGCTTGAGATCCTCGCCGACACGACCGTTTACCGCGCGGCGCTTGCCGACGCGTCAGCCGGCCGCGCAAAGCAGCAATAATAAGACGTTAAACCCGCCCTGCGGGCCTTAGCGCCCTCCGTCACGCGGAGGGCGTTTTCTTTTGGACGCCTTTTCCGGTCCTGATTTTCAATCCGTTAACCCTGTTCTTCTTAGGGTGAGCCCAAGTCCGCCGCCTCGATGGCGGCCCATCGCACGCAAGGAACCGATGCGGTTGCGCCGCTTCAAATTGCCCGTTCTGAGCCGCCTCGCCTGGGCGTGGATCGTCTTCGCGTCGCTCGGCGGGGGCGTCGCGCTTTACGCAGCCAATGACGGCGGAAGAACGCGCTCTGCGGTCGCGATGGCGATTGAGGGCGTCGAACGGCTGGCGCCGCCGATCGAACGCCGCGACGCGCCGGACACGGACAATGTCGGCGAGATTGCTGCGCCGGCGCCGGAGCGTCTCGCGCAACCCGCCGCCGAAAGCGACGCTGAAGACATGCTCGCCGATGCGGTCGACGCCTATCGCGTCGCAGAAGATCCCGCGGCCGACGTCGTCATCACCGTCGACGGCGCGCCGGCGCGAACGATCGGCGAGCAGCGCGCCGGACGCGTCGTCAGGACCTGGACGCCTGTCGCATCGCCCGACGATAATTTGCTGCGCCGGTCCGCATACGGGCGCGTCCCGCGCATCGGGCCCGACGGCCGCCGGCCGTCGGACGTTTACGCCCAGAAATTCAAGCCGGACGAAAATCCGAACGTCGCGCTTATCGTCGGCGGTCTCGGCCTCAACCGCACGCTCACCGAACGGGCGATCGACGAATTGCCCGCTTACGTCACTTTCGCCTTCGCGCCTTACGCCAAGGATCTGCCGTTCTGGACGAAGCGCGCGCGCGAAGCCGGCCATGAAGTGCTGATCGAAATCCCGATGGAGGCGCGCGCCGGCGATGCCGAGGCGCTCGGCCCGGCTGCCCTGCTGACGTCCCGGACGACGGAAGAAAACGAGCAGCGGCTCGACTGGATCCTCTCGCGCTTTGAAGGCTATTTCGGCGCAACGAATTATCTCGGCTCAAAGTTTTCGAGCGATCGGGACGCGATGTCGAAGCTGTTTGCCCGGATGGATGCGGCGGGCCTCGCCTATATCGACGACACCGGCGCGATCGAGCGGAACGGCGGGCCTGCCGCCTCGACAACCGTCAACAGGCTGATTGAACCGACCTACGGCCAGGACCAAAGCGCGGTCAGGAGCGAGCTTCTTTCGCTTGAGAAAATCGCCGGGCGCAATGGCGATGCGATCGGCAAGACGTATGTGAATGACCGCTCCCTCGCGGAAATCAAGACCTGGGCGGCCTCGCTCGAAGAGCGCGGCTTCACGCTAGCGCCGGCGTCCGCCGTGCTGGCCATGCGCGCCAATGAACGCTAAGGGTCGATCGCCCGCAGCCGCCTCCTTGTCATGACGATCGACGAAATCCTATCGAAATACCGCCCGAATGTCGGCGTCGTGCTTTTCAACCGCGACGCCCGCGTTTTTTTCGGCCGGCGCGTCGGCGATTTCGCCGATCTCGGCGAGGATCGCGACGCCTTTCGCTGGCAGTTTCCGCAAGGCGGCGTCGACACGGACGAAGACATTGCGACCGCCGCCTATCGCGAACTGAAGGAAGAGACGGGCGTTGCGAGCGCGCGCCTGCTCACCATGACGCCGGGCTGGCTCGCCTATGATTTTCCCGCCGGCTATCGCAAGAAAAAATGGATCGGCCAACGCCAGAAATGGGCGGCGATGCTGTTCGAAGGGCCGGAAAGCGAAATCGATCTTGAGGCGGACGATCACCAGGAATTCGACAACTGGCGCTGGGGCGAGCTCGAAGAAGCGCCGGCGCTGATCGTGCCGTTCAAACAAAAAGTCTATGAAGAACTGGTCGACGCTTTCCTGCCACTGCGCGACATCATCAGATCAGGCGCTCTCGCCTGACCGTCGCGAGGCTCAACGCGCCTTGATCGGGAAAGCGCGCAAGAACGTGTCCGCGCCTTGCCGCGCCGCATTTTCAACTGCATGGCGGCTCGGCTGATAATCGACGTCAAAAAGCGTCATGTGGTGAAGGCCGCCGCGGCACAGGGCGAAAAACTGGCCTGCCGCTTCTTCATAGGTGTATCCGGCCGGCACCGTGACGCCGATTTCATTCTCGAGCATGTCGGCGAATTTCTTCATCGCCTCGCCCGCAGAGGCGCGGAACTGCACCGAGATATGCGGATGCTCATTGGCCGCATGTGCGGCGATCCGGTAAATGCGAATGCCCGCTTTGGTGAAAACGGCCTGAAGATAGATGAGCGCAATTCGGTGAAGCCGCTCGGCCGGCGTTTCATCGAGATCGGGATCGCGTTTTGTGATGACTTGCGCAATGCCGCTGCTCGCGCGTCGGACAATCAGCGCGATGTAATCATCCTTCTCGCCCATCTCAGCGCGAACGGCTTCGGCGTCGACGCCGATCGATCGCGCAACCGCGTCAACCGAGAAGGCTTCAAAGCCATTCTCGATCAACAATGCTTCGCCGGCCTTCAAAAACCGTTCAAACTGATCTTCATTGCGTCCCATCGACGCTGCGACGCCCCATCTCGCTTTTCGCCAATTCTTATGAAATGACTCTGTCGGAATTCCAACAATTATTGGTAAATCATCCGAAAATCACTAGACGGAATTTCTCTTGCCGCGCCATCATCCAGATTTGCTAATAAATCGCATTCTCTATCGCGACGGCCTGATGCTCGTTATCGACAAGCCTGCGGGACTTCCGGTTCACGCCAAACCCGGAACCCGCAAAGGCGAAGGCGGCGAAAGCCTTGAGGATTATTTTGACGCATTGCGATTCGGCCTTCCGCGACCGCCCGCGCTGGCGCACAGGCTCGACCGCGACACGACGGGATGCCTCGTTCTCGGCCGTCATCCGAAAGCCTTGAGGAAGCTCCACAAGCTCTTCCTCGAAGGGAAGATCGACAAGACCTATTGGGCCATCTGCCGCGGCGTTCCGGAAAAACTTTCCGGAACGATCGACGCGCCGCTGAAAAAGGGCGCCGAACGCAAAGGCTGGAAAATGTCGGTCGCGGCGACGGAAGAAGAAGGCGCGATGAGCGCTGTTACGACCTATCGCACGCTGAAAACCAAGGACGGCGTATCCTTTATTGAAGCCAAGCCCAAGACAGGCCGCACGCACCAGATTCGCGTTCATCTCAGCAGCATCGGCGCGCCGATCATCGGCGATCCGCTCTATGGCGATTTGTCGAAGGAAGATCGCGTGCGCCCGATCATGCTGCATGCGCGGCGCGTCATCATTCCGATCTCAAAAAACAAGGAGCCGGTCGTCGTCGAAGCGCCGCCGCCGGAGACGATGCGCGCCATGCTCGAGACCTTTGGATTCGACGATCCCGCCCGGCCTCGTTCAAGTGCGTGACAGCGCGTTAAAGCTGCGATTCCGGATGCGGCGCCGGACAGGTATCCACCCCGGCCTTCTCATTCGCCCGCACATTGACGCGCCAGCAATCATCGAACACTGAACAATAGCAGATGATGAGGTTTGAGCGTTCAGACCTGACTAGATCACGGAAGCCGGCGACGATTTCCGGCGAAGCGTATTTCGACTCAACCGATACGACCGTGATGTCTTCATTAGGAGAGATCACCGCGCCGAGAATCGGCTCGTGAGAAATGCCGATACGCTCGTCGCCGGCCAGCGGTTTGATGACGTCGTACCAATTCGTCTGTTCTTCGCCGTCAATGACGACTTGCACATATTTGACGACGGCCGGACCAATGCCGCGATTGCCGACGATAATGTCGAAGCGTTCCTGACCAACGACGCCGATATTGAGGTCGCGGACGCGAATATGCGGCCAGACGCTCGCCTGCTGCTGCTTGCGCACCGCATCGGCTTCATTCATCGCCGCATAAAGCGCGATGACCCCGACAAAAAATCCGATGATGGCGAGAACGGTCTGCGCAACCGAAATGCGCAAGGCGATCTGTTCGGTGCGTTCAAGGCGCGCGAGGCGCTCGCTTTCTGAGCGCGCCGGCGAAGGAGCGCCGCCTTCAACTGGAGGCGTCGCCTCGCCCACGTCAGAGCGCCGCCTGAAGCTCTTTCATGCGAGCGAGAGTCGCCTCGGCCGCTTCGCGCGTTTCCTGCGTCGCATCCGCGTCGGCGAGATCCTGCTCTGCGTTCTTGATGCGCTCGGCGATCATGTCGCGCGAGAGATCGACGACGTTGATCGCCTCTTCCGCGAGAATCGTGAGGCCCGCCGGCGAGACTTCGGCGAAGCCGCCGCGAACGAAGATGCGTGTCTCAGAACCGCCATTGCGCACTTTCACCACGCCCGGCGCGAGAACCGACATCAGCGGCGCATGCCCCGGCAAGACGCCGAAGACGCCTTCCGCGCCCGGCGCTTCGACCATGTCGACCTCTTCGGAGATGAGTTCCTTCTCCGGCGAGACGAGGTTGAAGTGGAGTTTGCCAGCCATCGACCGACCTTACGCCGCTTCCGCCGCGAGGCGCTGGGCTTTTTCGATCGCTTCCTCAATCGTGCCGACCATGTAGAAAGCCGCTTCCGGCAGATGGTCGTAGTCGCCGTTGACGAGGCCCTTGAAGGAGCGAACCGTATCGGCGACTGGAACCTGAACGCCGGGGAAGCCGGTGAAGACCTGCGCAACGTCGAATGGTTGCGACAGGAAGCGTTCGACTTTCCGCGCGCGGCTGACGACGAGTTTGTCTTCTTCCGAAAGCTCGTCCATGCCGAGAATGGCGATGATGTCCTGCAGCGCCTTGTAGCGCTGGAGGATGTTCTGAACCGAACGTGCGACTTGATAGTGCTCTTCGCCGACAACGCGCGGGTCGAGAATGCGCGAGGTCGAATCGAGCGGGTCGACGGCGGGATAAATACCCTTTTCTGAAATCGCGCGGTTCAGAACGGTCGTCGCATCAAGGTGTGAGAACGACGTCGCCGGCGCCGGGTCGGTCAAGTCGTCGGCGGGAACGTAAATCGCCTGCACCGAGGTGATCGACCCTTTGGTCGTCGTCGTGATGCGCTCTTGCAGCGTGCCCATGTCCGTCGCAAGCGTCGGCTGATAGCCGACGGCCGAAGGAATGCGGCCGAGAAGCGCCGACACTTCCGAACCCGCCTGCGTGAAGCGGAAAATGTTGTCGACGAAAAAGAGAACGTCCTGGCCCTGGTCGCGGAAATGTTCCGCGACGGTGAGGCCCGTCAGCGCGACGCGCGCGCGCGCGCCCGGCGGTTCGTTCATCTGGCCGAAGATCAGCGCGCATTTTGAACCAGCGGACGATCCTGTCTTGTGCGGGTCCTTGTTCACGCCCGACTCGATCATCTCGTGATAGAGGTCGTTGCCTTCA
>JAGRED010000117.1 GCA_020446725.1 Parvularculaceae bacterium
CAGTCATTCCGGCTCCGACGGCGTGTTCTTTTCCTATTTCTGGCAGGATCCGCGAGACGACTTTTTCTTTTATCTGGTTGGAAACAACGGCGAGGAAATCTCAAAAGAGGCGGTCCGGGCGGTGCGGAAAATGCTGTTCGACGCAGGCGACGGTCCGCCCGGCGAATAATGCGGCGGACCGTTCTCTAAACGCCAATCCTTTGCGACAGCTAGAACACCGCCTTCGCCGCGTCCTCGCCCATCATCGCCTTTCTGACCATCGGAATCGGCGGGCCGCCATAGGAAAGGAATTCATCGTGGAATTCCTTCCAGCCGGCGCGTTCGCCGCCGTCGGGGAAATTCTTCGCGGTCCAGTCGTCGCGCAGGCGGCGGATCATCAGTTTGCCCATCGTGTAATTGAGATAGGCCGGATCGTAAGTGCCGCGCGCGGCCTGCTGCGTTGAATTGCCGGCGTCCTGATAGCATTCGTTGCGGAAGAGATTGAAGCTTTCCTCGACCGTCATGCCGCGTGCGTGGAGCCCGATCGCCGACAGGTAGCGGCAGTCGCGCAGAAGCGCATTTGAAAGCTGACCGATTTTCGTTTCGGGATCGCCGTCATGAAGACCGGCTTCCATCATCATCTCTTCGGCGTAATGCGCCCAGCCTTCCGCGAAGGCGTAGCCGACGAAGAGTTTGCCGAAGAGCGACTCGGCGCGGTTCGCGTGCAGGAAATTGAGGAAGTGCCCCGGCCAGACTTCGTGAACGGAGGTGCCGAGAAGATCCATCTTGCCCGGAATGTAATTGGCGCGCGTTTCCGCGTCCCATGACGGATCAGGCGGCGAAATGTAATAGACTGACGGCAGGCCCGTCTCATACGGCCCCGGAATGTCGATATAGGCTGAGTTCTGGCGGTTATAGGGCGGGGATTCCTCGACCAGCGCTTCTTCCGTGCCCGGAATGGAGACGAGGTTTTTTTCAATCAGGAATTCCTTCAGCGGCGGCAATTGCCGGCGCGCTTCCTCGACGGGGCCGTCTTCAGGCTTGTCCGCCGCCATCTTGCCCATGCAGTCCGCCATCGAGGCGCCGGGCGCATAGACGGCGCACGCGGCGGCGAGCGCATCCTGATTGCGTTTCAGATCCGCGCGTCCGATCGCTTCAAGTTCATCGAGCGAGATATCGACGCCTTCCGTGCGTCGCACCATCGCCGCGAATTTCGTCGCGCCCAGCGCATAGCCGTCATCGGTCGCGGGAACGGAGCCGATATGAGCGGCGAGATCGCTCATCGCGGCTGAAGCCGCTGCTGCGGCGGCGTCGAACGCCGCCTGTAGGTCCGCATCGGAGACGTCGGCGAACGCCGCCTTCGCATCGCCCTTGTAATAGTCGGCGTAACCGCGAAAGCCCGCCTGACCGTATTTGAGATAGGTCGCCGTCAGCGGCAATTTCAGATTGGCTTTCACGTTGGCGGCCGCCGCCGGCACGCTTTCGAGATAGGCGATAAACGCTTTCATGCGTGTCGCCTTGTCGGCGTAGGGGCGTGTCACATAGGTCGACGGATCGAGACCGCCGACATAGAAAGCCGGATTGCGATGCGGCCAGTCGGCGTCTTCCAGCCAGAAGAGTTCGCCGTCCATCACGCTGACGAGATAATCGCGTTCGAATTTTTCAGCGTCCGTCATATGCGCATCATCGACAGCGCGCGCATCGGCGATCGCCTTTTTACGTATGGCGATATTGGCGGCGATGCCGTCTTCGCTCCAGTCCGGCAGCCTGCCGTCGAATTCATGCTTTCCCTGATAGACGGCGAAGCCGGGATTGAGCGGAAAATACGCGTCAAGGAATGACGCCATATAAGCCGGCCAGGGCGAGGCTGCCTCGGTTCCGGCTTCTGTCGCTGCGGTCTCTGAAGGCGTTGACGCGGAATTGCTGTCCGCCTTTTTGGCGCAGCCTCCCGCAATGAGGGCGACGGCGGATGCGGCAAGCATGAGGGTGCGCAGTTTCATCAAAGACCTCCGAAAAACCGGCTGGGGAGAAGGCAGGGGCGGGACCATGGCATGATGCGCGCGCCGGGGCCACCGCCTGCGCGATCAACTCGTCGCAACGCCGAAGAGGCTTCCGATGGCGAAGGTCGCAGCGCCGGCCGCCGCGCCGATCACCAGCATCCTGACGCCGCCGAGAAACGCGTTGCGGCCGGAAAAAAGGCTCATTGCGGCGCCGACGCCGAACAGGGCGAAACCGGCGAGCGTAGCGGCGAGCGGCACGGGCGCCGCTGCGCCGAAGAGGAACGGCAGCAAGGGCAGGAAGGCGCCGCTTGAAAATGCGATGAACGACCAAAAGGCGGCGCCGGTCGCGGAACCGAGATCGTCGGGGTTCAGCCCCAGCTCTTCGCGCGCCAGCGTGTCGAGCGCTGTCTTTGGATCAGCGATGAGCGTTTTTGCGATGCGGCGCGCTTCTTCAAGCGGCAGGCCGCGCGCTTCATAGATGAGCGCGAGCTCTTCGGCTTCTTCTTCGGGGTAAAGTTCGAGTTCTTCTTTTTCCTGCGCGATCTGGTGCTCGAACATTTCGCGCTGCGTGCGCATCGAAACATATTCGCCCGCCGCCATTGAAAACGCGCCGGCGAGAAGCCCCGCGACGCCGGTGACGAAGACGATCTCGTTCGATGCGGCGGCGCCGGCCATGCCCATGACGAGGCTTGTGTTAGAGACGAGGCCGTCATTGACGCCGAACACGGCCGCGCGGACGGCGCCGCCGCCTGCGCCCTTGTGACGCGCGCCGATTTCCTCGGTCGTTGTCGGCATCGGATGCGACCCGGGGCAGATTTTACCGGAATAGACGGAAAGCCCGCGCACTTTCATGGCGGCGAGCGCGCCTTTGATGCGTCGCGGTCCGAAGAGCCCGATCAAGGATTTGACGATGCTTGCGCGAAGGCCCGGCCTGTAGACGGCGTCGATTTCGTATTTCTTTGCGATGATGGCCGCCTGATCCTCGCTTTCTGTCGAAAGCCTTTCAAACAGGCGTCGGCAGGACGCGTCCTTCTCGGCCGCTGCGACGGCGGCCGTGAGGTAGGCGGCAGTCTTTTCCTCGCGCCAGCGGCGCAAATGAGCGGTTTTATCGGAATCCGTCATGCAGGCGGGCCTTTCGAAATGCGGCGAATGGCCTAACATGCCCTGACTCGGTTCCCGGAGGGGTGTTGATGAGAATGATTTCACTCGCGGCGGCCTTCGCCGCGATGGCGGGGCAGGCGTTGGCGCTGCCTGACGGGGTCGCCCGCCGTCATGACGCGACGGGCCCCTATGACCGGCTCGTCATTCGCGGCGCCACGCTGATCGACGGATCAGGCGCGCCTCCCTTCGGACCAGTCGACATCGTCGTTGAAAATGACCGTATCGCCGCCATCGCAGCCGTTGGCGCGCCGGGCCTGCCGATCAAGGATGAGGTGCGCCCGCCGCTCAACGGCGGACGGGAAATCGACGCCGCCGGCAAATATGTGCTTCCCGGTTTTGTCAATCTGCACGGCCACATTCACAGCTACGGCACAGGCCAGGACGTGCCGCCCGATTACGTTCTGAAACTCTGGCTGATGCACGGCGTGACGACCGTGCGCGAGGTCGGCAACGACAAGGGCGCGCAATTCACGGCGGAGCTTGCGACGGCGAGCGCGCGCAACGAGATCGATGCGCCGCGCATTTATTCCTTCCCGTTTTTCGGAACCTGCGGCGGACGCGACGTCGACACGCCCAATCAGGCGCGCGCTGAAGTGCGGGCGTGCAAGAAACACGGCGCTGCGGGCGTCAAGTTCTTCAGCGGACCGGAAGAAGTGCTCTGGGCGGCGTTTGACGAAGCGAAAAAACAGAATCTGAAAACGACGATGCACCATGCGCAGCTCGCCGTCGCGCATGCCGATGTTCTCGACACGTCAGCGCACGGCCTCAATTCAATGGAGCATTGGTACGGACTTCCCGAAGCGCTGTTCGACGACAAGGCGCTGCAGAATTATCCGGTCGATTACAATTATTCCGACGAACAGCACCGCTTTGGCGAAGCGGGGCGTCTCTGGGCGCAGGCCGCCGGCCCCGGCGAGGAACGCTGGAACCTCGTGCGCGACACGCTGCTCGAACGGAACTTCGCGATCATTCCGACATTCACGATTTACCTGTCGAGCCGCGACTGGATGCGCGCCCGCCGCGCCGAATGGCACGATGACTACACGATGCCCTCGCTCTGGAATTTCTATACGCCGGACAGAAACGCCCACGGCTCCTACTGGTTCGACTGGGGAACAGAGCAGGAAGTCGCCTGGCGCGACAATTACAAGCGCTGGATGACGTTCATCAACGAATACAAGAACCATGGCGGCAAGGTCGGCGTCGGCGAGGACGCGGGCTATATCTACTCGACCTACGGGTTCGGCTACATTCAGGAGCTCGAACTGCTACGCGAGGCGGGTTTCAATCCGCTTGAGGTCATTCGCGCCGCGACGCTCGACGGCGCGCGCATTCTCGGCGCCGAGCGCGACATCGGGTCGGTTCAGGTCGGCAAGAAAGCCGATCTCGTCATTGTCGGCGAAAACCCGGTCGCCAATCTCAAGGTGCTGTATGCGACGGGCCATATCCGCCTCGATCCGGCGACGAACAAGCCGGTTCGCGTCGGCGGCGTCGAAACGGTCATCAAGGACGGCCTCGTCTATGACGCCAAGGGGCTCGCCGCCGAGGTGAAGGCGATGGTCGCCGCCGAAAAGGAAAAGGCCGGCATCGCTTCAGGGCCGATGCCGATCGTCGATTTCAAGTTTTAGCGTGAGGAGAGATCAGAATGAAAACCATGTTGCTCGCCGCCGTCGCCGGCATTGCGCTTGCCGCGCCCGCCGCCGCGCAAGATCAGGCGCTCGCGGACGCCGTCGCCGCCGACTATCCTTACGTGTTCGAGCTTTACAAACATTTTCACCAAAACCCTGAGCTTTCTTTCAAGGAAAGCGAAAGCGCCAAGCGCATGAAGAGCGAGCTTGAAGGGCTTGGCTTCAATGTCACGACGGGCGTCGGCGACAAATGGACGAAAGCGAAAGCGAAAAAAGACGCTGGCGCGGTTCTCGAAGGCGTCGGAGGATACGGCCTCGTCGCTATCATGAAGAATGGAGACGGCCCGACATTGATGATGCGCGCCGATATGGATGCGCTGCCGCTCGAAGAAAAAACCGGCGTTCCCTATGCGAGCAAGGTCGTCTCGACCGATTACAACGGCCAGACCGCGCCGGTGATGCACGCCTGCGCCCATGACAGCCACATGGCGATCATGGTCGGGACCGCGCGCCGTCTCGTCGCGATGAAAGACCAGTGGAAGGGAACGCTCATTCTGATCGGGCAGCCGGCGGAAGAGATCGGCCTTGGCGCGATGGCGATGCTGGAAGACGGGCTCTACAAGAAATTTCCAAAGCCCGATTACGTCATCATGGAGCACACTTCCGGCTGGGATCCGGCGGGCGCCGTGACCTATACGTCGGGCTATGCGCTCGCCAATGTCGACAGCGTCGACATCATCGTCAAAGGCGTCGGCACGCATGGATCTGCGCCGCATACGGGCAAAGATCCGATCGTCATCGGCGCGCAGATCGTCAACGCGCTGCAAACGCTTGTTTCCCGCGAGACCAACCCGCTCGATTCCGGCGTTGTCACCGTCGGTTCGTTCCAGGCCGGGTACAAGCACAACATCATCCCGGATCAAGCGCATCTTCAGATCACGGTGCGTTCCTACAAGGATGAGGTGCGTAAGCACCTGCTTGACGGCATCAAGAGGATCGCGATCGCGCAGGCCGAATCCGCCGGCCTGCCGCCGGAATTGATGCCGGACGTGCAGTTTGAATCGGATTATACGCCGTCGACTTATAACAATCCGGAATTGACGGCGCGCGTGATGGCGGCGGTTGGCGAAAGCCTCGGCCAGACGCGCGTTTATGAGCGTCCGCCAAGCATGGGCGGCGAGGATTTCAGCCAGTTCGGCCGCACGGCGGACAATATCCCGACGATGATGATGTGGGTCGGCGGACTTGACCCAGCCGCCTATCGCGCCGGCGTCGACGGAACTGGGCCGATCCCGCCGGGCAATCACTCGCCGCTTTTTGCGCCTGTGCCGGAACCGACCTTAAAATCGGGCGTGCAGGCGATGACGGCGGCTGCGCTGGAGTTGCTTGCGCCGAAATAATGGTGCTAGATTTCGCGCAGTCGGGGAGACGTGATGCTGCGCGTGACCATGCAGCCGTTTGTGAGCGTTTGTGCGGTGCTGTTTCCAACGGCCGCGCTTGCGCTCAGTCCTGGAACCTATGAATGCCGCATCGCCGCCGCGATAAGCGTGGAGGCGGGAAGCGGCGTTGTGACCGAAATCGCGGATCGCCCTCAGTCGTTTCTCCTTGAAATCGGAGAAGGGCCGGTCTTCGGCGACGAGTTGAAGAATCCGCCGTTGCGGACGACTGATAAATACGTTCCGCCGGGAGATCGTCCGGGTGCGCGCCCGGTCATGGTCGCACGCATCAAAACGCCTCTATTCGCTGATCATGCTGATCGCCTCTTGTCATCTGACAGATCAGCGTTTCATGGCGCAGGCGCATCGGTCGCACTCGCCGATGACGGCGCATTCGTCGCTTACGGAAAATTTGACTCAAAAACGGCGCCGGGCGCCGCGGTTTACTCAGGCGTTTGCGAAGCGGCGTAACGCCAAATTCCCAGCGCTTGCCTTTCGCCAATCGCTCATGCGCGACAATGAAAATGACACGCCTGATCAAAATAATTACGCCACTATTTTAAATAAATGTGGCGAACCTATCTTCAAAAAATATCTGATTGCTTTTCTATAAAATTGCAAATCACATTTTTTGTCCGGCGATTTACTGCGAAACGCATTCTGCTACTTTGCGTCGCGATCGGTTCGTTCGTGAACCGGTCTTTCCAGCGACCCGCGCCGCGGGTTTGCTTCATTTAAAGCCAATAATCGATTCATTAGATCGAGGGAGACACCATTGAGAAGTCCGTTACTGATGAGTACCGCCGCGCTTCTTTGCATGACGGCGTTTACGGCGATGGCGCCTGCTGTCGCGAAAGATGGCGACGCGGGAAACAAGATCGGCCCGGCGCTTGAGCGCGTCTATCAACAGAACGCCGTCGCAAAAGCGAAGGGCAAAAGCGCTGCGACGACAAGCGGCGCCGCCAAATTGAGGTTGAAGGGCGCGAAAGAGGACCGCCCTGCGTCCGATGCGTTTGACAGCAACACGCTTTTCCTCGGCAATATTTCGAACGACGGCTACGTTCGTATCGATGCTGTCGCGGCCAATCTGACGACCGACCTTGAAGTCACGATGAAATCGATGGGCGCGCGCAAGGTGGCGACCCGAGGGCGCACTGTTTCGGCGGAATTTCCGGCTGACCGGCTGATGGAGCTCAACGCCAACCAGTATCTCGCCTTCGCCCGTCCCGCGCTTGCGACGACCAATGTCGGTCTCGTGACGTCGCAGGGCGACCGCTCGATGCGGACCGACATCGTGCGGAACAATTCCGGCTTCTCTGGCAAGGGGCTGACGATCGGCGTTCTGTCCGACAGCTTCGCCTGCGATCCCGGCACGCTCGCCGGGGGTCCTTACACGACGCCGGCGGAAGACGTCGCCAATGGCGACCTTCCGGCGAATGTCACCATTCTCAAGGACTTCCTTGACCAGTCCAGCTGCATCAACGAAGGCCGCGGGATGGCGCAGCTCATCCATGACGTCCTGCCGGATGCGGCGATCGCCTTCTACACCGCCTTTGACGGCGAGGCGGATTTCGCCAACGGCATTCTTCAACTCGCGAAAGCCGGCGCCGACGTCATCGTCGACGACGTCATCTATTTCGCCGAACCGATGTTCCAGGACGGCATTATCGCGCAGGCTGCCGATGAAGCGGCGCGTCTCGGCATTCCTTATTATTCCTCGAACGGCAACCGCGCACGCGACGCTTTCCAGGACAAGTTTCGCGCGGTGAATACGCCGGACGGCGTATTCCACGATTTCGATCCGGGTCCGGGCGTAGACTATCTCAACACCATCACGCTTGACGGCTCCCTCCAGACGAACCTCGTTCTCAACTGGGACAGCCCGAACTTCTCCGTCTCGGGCGCGCCCGGCGCGCAGAACGACGTCGATGTCGTGATGTTTGACCAGGCCGGCGTCAGGGTCGCGGACTGTTTCCCAGGCGGCGGGCCCTTCGTGCCGCCGGCGAACGGCCTTTGCCAGTTCCAGTTCACTGACGGCGGCGGCTTGCCGATCGATGGCGGCGCCGGCGGCGATGCGATTGAACTCGTGTCGCTCGTCGACCTGATCGGCGGTTCCACCGTTCAGATCGGTCTCGAATCGCAATCCGGCGCGGCGCCGGGCTTCGTGAAATTCGTCCTGTTCGGCGGCGGCATCACGGCGGCGGAATACGCGATCAACGCGCCGTCCGGCTACGGCCATAACAATGCGGATGGCGCCGAAGGCGTCGGCGCGGCCGCGTTCTATTTCACCGAGGAATTCATCGGCGATCCGAACACGCTGCAGCTCCGCGCCCAGGCAGGCGAGCCGGAATGCGTTCCGGCCTGTCTCAACGACTTCTCTTCAGCAGGCGGAACGCCGATCTTCTTCGACACGGCAGGCAACCGGTTGAGACGTCCGGTCGTGCGTCCCAAGCCCGGCATTACGGCGCCGGACGGCGGCAACACCTCGTTCTTCTTCAGCGACACAAGTCGCGACGATGACGACGGCGACGGCGTCTTCCAGTCGGGCGAACCGGGCGAGTTTCCGAATTTCTTCGGAACTTCGGCGGCGGCGCCTCATGCTGCGGCCGTGGCGGCGATGATGATCGATGCGGAAAATTCCGAGGTCATCAAAAACGGCGCATTCAGGATGTGCCAGCCGAAGCGGAGGCAGGGAAATACGAAGAACCTCCGCAAGAACGGGCGCAACTTGTCGGTTCCGGCCGCTGAGGTCGATGCGCGGATTGCGCAAGGAGCGCTCCTCGGTCCGTGCAGCCGCACTGAACCGGCGGAGATCTATAAGGTCATGCGCAAGACTGCGCAAAACATGACGGTCAGGGCCGACAACGGCACCGGCGCCACGATCCAGACTTTCAATGAACTTGGCAACGGTTTCGATTTCGACTCGGGCTTCGGCATGGTCGATGCGGAAAAAGCGCTGAGGAAATTCCGCTCATCAACCCTCGGCAACGGTCACGGCCGCGACGATTAAACGGTTGCGCGCAAGTCGCGCTGATAAAGCGATAGCCGCAATGGGCGGCTGACAAGGCGGCGGGGCTGAACGGCCCCGCCGTTTTTTTTGCAGGCTTATTTCAGTCGCGCGCGGGCGTAGTCGGCGAGCGTCCCGCCGAAATCCGCATTTTTAAGGCCGAGATCGACATTGGCCTGCAGCCAGCCGAGTTTCGAGCCGCAATCGTGGATGACGCCCTCGCAAATGCAGGCATGGAAAACCTGCTGCGAATTCAGCTTGTTCATCGAGTCGGTAAGCTGGATTTCGCCGCCCGCGCCCTTTTCCTGCGTTTCTAGCAAGGTGAAAATCTCCGGCTGCAGGATATAGCGGCCGATGATGCGGAAATTCGACGGCGCGTCTTCCGGCTTCGGCTTCTCAACCATGCCGGTCATCTCGATGAGATTGTCCTTGCGCGCCTTCGGGGCGATGACGCCGTATTTGCCGGTATCCTTGTTCGGCACTTCCTCGACGGCGACAAGGTTCCCGCCGACCTTTTCATAGGCGTCGACCATCTGCTTCAGGAAGCCGGGCCGGTGCGGCACGATTTCATCGGGGAGGGAAACGGCGAACGGCTCATCGCCGACGATCGCGCGCGCGCACCAGACGGCGTGTCCGAGACCTAACGGCGCCTGCTGGCGCGTATAGGAAAGATCGCCCGCCCGCGGGATCGTTTTTTCGACTTCGGTGAGAATGTCGTTCTTCGCTTTCGCCTTCAATGTCGTTTCAAGTTCGAAGGCGTGATCGAAATAATCCTCGATCGCGGTCTTGCCGCGCCCGGTCACGAGAATGACATGTTCGATGCCCGCGTCGCGCGCCTCGGCGACGACGTAATCGATGAGCGGGCGATCGACGACGGGCAACAGTTCTTTCGGGATCGACTTCGTCGCCGGCAGGACGCGCGTGCCGAGACCGGCGACAGGGATAACGACTTTTTTGACTGGCTTCGGCATGTTCATCTCACTCACTCAATGCGGGACCTTGTTCACCGGGCTCACGCCGAGATCGATCGTTTCGCCGATCGGTTCAAGCGGTTCCGGTTCCGTCTTCAGGCGCGCTTCCAGCGCGGCAAGGCGCTCGGCGGCGTTTTTCGTCAGATCATAATAAAAAAGGTTGAACGGCTGGGCTTTCCATTTGTCGCCGAACCAGTCGCCGCGGCGCAGGATCCGCC
>JAGRED010000118.1 GCA_020446725.1 Parvularculaceae bacterium
CGTGCAAGCGTGCGCGCCGGTTGCACGGCGTAAGTTTTCGGCGCCGGCGCTGCGAGACCGGTGTCGAGCGGGCGTCCCTCTTTCATCCATTTCGGCAGCCCGCCGTCGAGAACGCTGACGCGTTCGTGCCCCATGGCGCGGAAGGTCCACCAGACGCGCGCGGCGGAGAAGATTCCTGCGTCGTCGTAGATGATGACGCGATCGTCCGCCGTTATGCCGAGTGCGCCGACGGCCGCCGCGAACACGTCGGGCGCAGGCAGCATGTGCGGCAAGTCGGTTGTGTGATCGGCGATTTCATCGAGATCGAAAAATACCGCGCCGGGAATGCGTCGCTGACCATGATCGTCAATGGCGCGGCCGGCGCCCGGCATGCGCCATGAGGCGTCTACGATCCTGATATCGTCGGCCGAAAGGCGCTCCGCTAGCCACGCGGTTGATGCAAGGGGATACGGGAATGCGTCGAGGGTGTCTGTCATGCCATCCAGGGTGGAACGGGGAGCCCTTTCGATTTCAAAAACTCCGGATTGTAGAGTTTTGAAGCATAACGGTTGCCGTAGTCGCAGAGAATAGTGACGATGGTCGCGCCCGGACCAAGGTCCCTGGCGAGCTTGATGGCGCCCGCGACATTAATGCCTGACGAGCCGCCGAGGCACAGCCCTTCTTCCGCCACCAGCCTGAAGATGACGTTCAGCGCTTCCTCGTCGCCGATCCGGTAGGCGTCGTCGAAGGAAAGCCCGTCCAGATTGGCGGTGATGCGGCCCTGTCCGATCCCTTCCGTGATCGAGGAGCCCTCGCTCGCGAGTTCGCCCGTCTTGACCCAGGAAAAAAGTTTCGCCCCGAAGGGATCGGTCAGCACGCATTTGACGCCGGGATTTCTTTCCTTCAGCGCCATGGTGACGCCTGCGAGCGTTCCCCCCGAACCGACGGCGCAGGTGAAGCCGTCGATCGCGCCGTCCGTCTGTTCCCAGATTTCAACGCCCGTCGTCTGGTAATGCGCATTCCGGTTCGCGGTGTTGTCGAACTGGTTCGCCCAGATCGCGCCATTCGGCTCGCTGGCGGCGAGTTCTTCGGCGAGCCGGCGGGAATAGTGAACGTAGTGATTGGGGTCCGTGTAGGGGACCGCATCGACTTCGGTCAGTTCCGCGCCGAGGAGGCGCACCGCGTCCTTTTTTTCCTCCGTCTGCGTGCGCGGCATGACGATGCGGACGCGATAGCCGAGGATCGCCCCGACAAGCGCAAGGCCGATGCCGGTGTTGCCGGCGGTCCCTTCAACGATGACGCCGCCGGGTTTGAGCGCGCCGCGCGCTTCCGCGTCGCGGATGATGCCGAGCGCCGCACGGTCCTTGACCGATTGGCCGGGGTTCAGGAATTCGGCCTTACCGAAAATATGGCACCCGGTTTCTTCCGACGCCCGTTTCAGCTTGATAAGCGGCGTCTTGCCGATGGCGTCGAGGGCGGATTCATGGAAGCGCATCGCGTCACTCCGGAAATTTCAGTCACCCGCCTCTATGCCGCGCCGCGCCGTGAAGATCGACGGGGTAAGACGACGCATTCACGTGACGCGCTGCAGAATTTCTGAGCGCGCCTTTAGCCGATCTGCCTAATCAGGACCTCGCGAGCCGGATCTGCATGACGTCGGTCGTCGCCGCCTTGAACCCGGCCTCGCAATAGCTGAGATAGAATTGCCAGAGCTTCTTGAAGCGCTCGTCGAAGCCCAGCGCCACGATGTCGTCCCAGGCGATGAAAAAACGGCGCCGCCATTCGGCGAGCGTGCGGGCGTAATCCTGACCGAAAGCCGCCGCGCCTTGCCAGAGAAGGCCGGCGCGCTCGGTTTCAAGTCGCAGCGCCTCAGGCGAGGGCAGCATGCCGCCGGGGAAGACATAGCGTTTGATGAAATCCGACGAATGCGAATAGGTCCGGAAAAAGCGGTCGGCGATGGTGATCGTCTGGATGCCGGCGACGCCGCCGGGTTTGAGCAGGTCATGAACCTTGGAAAAATACGCCGGCCAATATTCCTGGCCGACCGCTTCAAACATCTCGATTGAGGCGACCTTGTCATAGGCGCCGTCCGCGTCGCGGTAATCAAGCAGTTTGAATTCGACTTTTTCGCCGAGCCCTTCGCGCTGGATGCGCGCGCGCGCATAATCGAGCTGGGCCGGTGAAATCGTCAGCCCTGTCACCTTCGCCCCGACTTCTTTCGCGGCGAATTCTGCAAAACCGCCCCAGCCCGATCCGATTTCTAGGACGGTGTCGCCTTCGCGAAGGCCGATCGACGAGACGAGCGTGCGGTATTTATTCGTCTGCGCTGAGGAAAGATCGCGCGCGCCGCCCGAAAAGCGCGCCGATGAATAGGTCATCGTGCGATCGAGCCACTTTTCGTAAAAGTCGTTGCCGAGATCGTAATGCGCCATAATGTTTCGGCGCGAGCCTGTTTTCGTGTTGCGGTTAAGTCCATGGCGGATGCGTTCGACAACGCCGATGATCGGCGCTTTCTTGAATGCGTCGCTGACGAAATCCGCATTGCGGGCGAAAACGTAAAGCACCGCCGTCACATCCGGAGAATCCCAGTCGCCGTCCGCGAAGCTCTCAAAAAAGCCGATATCGCCGCCAAGCACTGCGCGGCGCGCAAATCGGTAGCGGCGGATTAAGATGACGCCTTCGGCGTCGCGTTCCTCCGCGCCCTGAAAAAAAAGTTCTCGCCCATCCGGCAGGATGAAGCGCAAGGCGCCGTAACGAATGCGGGATGCGATCTTGCACGCGAGACGGAAAAATAGAGGCAGCCCGGAAAGAACCTTTTCCTGATCTTCCGGCGTGGCGGCGACTGGCCTGGTATCTCTGCGCGCGTCTCCCATGATCGGTTGATGGGAATCTAGGCATTCCGGAAGGCGATTTCCAGCTATCGCTCGGCGGATTTCAGGTTGTGATAGGCTTCTAGCGCGCGCGTCCGGCTTGCGGCCAGATCGACGATCGGCGGCAATCCGCCTTCCGTCGCGCCCTTCGCCCCCTTTTGCGTCGCAGCAAGATGCGGCGCGAAACGGCGAATGTAACTTCCTTGAGGATCGAATTTTTCCGCCTGCGTCACCGGATTGAAAATGCGGAAATAGGGGGCGGCGTCGGCGCCGCATCCCGCGACCCATTGCCAGCTCGCTGTGTTGTTCGCCGGATCGGCGTCGACGAGCGTGTCCCAGAACCACCGCTCGCCCCATCGCCAGGGAAGCAAAAGGTTCTTCACAAGAAAGCTCGCGACGATCATCCGCACACGGTTGTGCATCCAGCCGGTGCGCCAGAGTTCGCGCATGCCGGCGTCGACAATCGGCACGCCGGTTTCGCCGCGCGTCCAGGCGCGGAAATCGTCCTTGCTGTCGCGCCAGGCGAATGCCGCGAATTTCGGCTGCAGCGGCTCGGTCGGCATCTGCGGATTGTGAAAGAGCAGATGATAGGAGAATTCCCGCCAGGCGATTTCAGACAGGAACTTGTATCCTTCGCCCGACGGAACGGCGCCCGCTTCGATCGCGGCATGGGTCGCCGTCCAGATCTTCAACGGGCTGATCGATCCGACGGCGAGGTGCGGCGAGAGGCGCGATGTTCCGCGCTCGGCGGGAAAGTTCCGACGCTCATCGTACGTCGCCGCTCTGTCGTCGAGGAACGTGCGGAGCGCGTCCTGCGCGGCGTCTTCCCCGGCCGTCCAGCAATCATGAAATTCGCGCGCCCAATCCGGCTTCGTCGGGATGAAGCCCCAGTCGCCGAGCCTTTCAGATTTGATCGCCAGCGGCGCAGCGCGCGTCTTTGCGGGCCCCGGCGCAAGCGTTCTCGACGGGCCGAGCGCGCGTAGCGTATTCCAGAAGGGCGTGAAGACCTTGAACGGCGTTTCGGATTTGGTCGCGATCTCCCACGGCTCGCGCAAGAGCGATCCGTTAAAGGTCGTCACCTCAACGCCGAGTGTTGTCAGCGCCGCCTTGATCGCCTTGTCGCGCTCCACATGCTCCGCTGCGTAACGCCGGTTCCAGAAAACGGCGGCGGCGCCGACCGCCTCGACAGTTTGAACAAGCGTTTCTTTTTCACCGCCGCTGCGAAGAAGGAGCGGGACGCCGAGCGCGCTGAGGCGCTTTTCAAGTGCGGCGATCGTCTGGTGAAGAAACCAGCGCTGCGCGCCGCCGGGCGCGAACATCCCTTCATCGTCATGGATATAGAGCGCGGCGACCGGACGGCCGGACCCGAGCGCGGCCGCGAATGCGGGGTTGTCTTCGGTGCGCAAATCGCGCCGGAACCAGAAAAGGGCAGGTTTTTCAGCCATCAGCGGGGTGAGGTTACGGCCGGTGGACCGGATGCGCGAGAATCAATAGTATCATTTCCGCGTATGTCGGGTGAGGGGTTATGCCGGTGAATGCGCAAAGCGTCCTGGACGCCATTGGTCTCGGCGAGCTTGTCGCACGAGACGTTCTCGCGGTCCAATTGATGGTTCTCGCGGCGACAGTCGCGGCGTTCGTTATTTCGCTCGCGCTCGCTGTCGTCGCCTCCCGCTCGGCAAGGCGGGCCGGCAGGGCGCGTGCGGACGCCGAAACATTTCTCAGAAGCGCGCAGGATATCGTCGTCGAGGCGCGGCAGATTTCGGCGCATATCGATCGCGCGACCGCCCGTTCTGCGACCGTCGAACCGATTGCGCCGGTGCGCGTCAGCGCGCGGGAGACGACGCCGGAAGCTGCGATTGCAATCGATCGCGGCGATGCGCCGGCTGACCGCGCGCTTGGCGCGGCGGCTGAAGCGGCGAGCGTGCCGAAACGGCTGCTGCGGTTTCGTCGGCGGTGATTGGGTAAACGGCGACTTGGTTCATGTCCGCCGGGATGGTTCAATCTTACAAGAGCGGATTTGGCGCGCCGCGTGTTGAGCGCGATCCGTCAATAACAGGTGTGATGAAATGCCCAGATATCTGATTTCGTTTGATGACGGCTCGATGGACCACATTTCCGACGAAGACTTTCCGGCGGTCGGCGAGGCTGCGCGCAGGGTTGTTCGCGACGCAAAGGCCGCCGGGGTCTGGATCTTCGGCTGCGGAGTTCAGCGACAACAGGCGACAATCGTCGCGACGGACGGGACAATCGCGCTCGGGCCGGCGGAAGAGACAAAGGCCGTTATCGGCGGGTTTTCGCTCATCGAGGTCGCCTCGCGCGAGGAAGCGCTCGCCTGGGCCGCGCGATTCGCGAACGCCTGCCGCTGCGCGCAGGAGGTTCGCGAGATCATGTACGATCTGGAATCGTGAAAGTTGGTTGGCGCAGACCGGCGCGCAGAGTTTGCCGCGTGCTAGTGAGGAAACACGATGACTCGTGTGCGTTACCGCGCACGTATCAGCGCTGATGCGGCAACCGATAGGAATGCGCTGAAACTGGGCAATTCACGGGGTCTCGTCTCAAACGGCTGGAATGCGCGCGTAAAGGGGGCATGGGAAATCTAGACCTTTATCGGCGACCGTTGCCGGCAATAGGGCGCATTCATTGCGTTATACTATTGGCGGGAAAAGGGCGGTGAGCTGCCCGTCGACTTCCGAATGCCAAATTGTAGAAAGCCGACATTCGGCAGACCATCTGTCGGCGGACCTTCCTCCAGCGCGAGGCTATGAACTCGATCAGCCTCGTGCGATCGACTGGTTCTGAGGGAATTCGAACGGCCAAATAGCTGCGACGTGATGATTGCTGGCAGATTAAGTCATCCCAAATAATTGGTATGGTTTCCGTATTTCTGCTACTCTCGGAATGTTTCTGGATTCCTTTGAGCGAAGAAGGAATGAGCGGTGGATAAGGCATCTGGCGCACGGAGGGACGGCGGACAAGGCGGGCCCAAATGGGGATCACGCTTTGGTTTTTTAATGGCCGCAATCGGTTCCGCAGTTGGGCTAGGCAATCTCTGGCGCTTTCCGTTCCAAGCGGGCCAGAATGGCGGCGGCGCATTCGTTCTGACCTACATCCTTTGCGTCGCATTGATTGCCTATCCCGTCCTGATAGGCGAACTGGCAATCGGACGACACAAGGGACTGTCCGCCGTCGGATCGACTAAAAACCTTTCTCTTGACTCGGGACATTCTTCCAAATGGCAGATTGCGGGCTGGATTGGTTTTGCAGCCGCAATTGTAATTTTACCGAGTTATGCGATGATTTCGGGACAGATCATGGCCTACGCGGTCATGGCCCTTCTCGGTGATCTCCACGCGAATAAAGGCGCCACGCCACTCTATAATGGGGCTTGGCATTCGTTTGGATGGTTCACGGCTTTCCTGGTCATCAATGTTGGGATTGTCATGCGAGGGGTGAACCGTGGCATTGAGGCGGCTACCGTTTTCCTGATGCCGATTTTCTTCGTGCTCCTGGTTGGCCTCGCAATATTCGCGTTGTCGAGCGGTGCATCGGCCGAGGCTATTTCCTATCTTTTTTCGCCGCGGTTCTATGAACTCACGCCCCAAGTTGCTCTTGCCGCCCTTGGCCAGGCATTCTTCTCCGTAGGGGTCGGCGCGGCCATCATGATCACCTACGGATCCTTTTTGTCGAAGGACGTGAATATCGCGACGAATGCCGCCGTGATCGCAGGAGCGGACACGCTTGTCGCTCTGGTCGCCGGGTTGTTGATCTTCCCTATCGTGTTTGCCCATGGAATGGACCCGGCCGCTGGCACAGGCCTCATTTTCGGCGCGCTTCCGGCATTCTTCTTCCTTGCGTTCATTGCAGCGCTGACCTCGTCGATTTCTATCCTCATGATGACTCGAGTGATCGGCATCGAGCAATTTGGTCTTACCTCCCGCAATGCGACAGTCGCGTTTGGGTTTTTAGCTTGGCTCGGCGGGATCGGGATTGTCACCATTGATGGACTTGGTGAAAAATTGGATTGGCTGGTCGGCAGCGTATTAATGCCGCTTGGCGCGCTGACGGGTGCGCTTCTTGCTGGCTGGATCGCCCCGCATTCGACGATGCGCGACGAGCTTCGGCGGTCAAGTAATCGCCTCTTTGCATACTGGCGAGCAATGATGCGATTTGTTGTTCCAGTCGCGATTCTGGCGATCTTTATCACTGGACTGCAGTGATGGGTTGGCGCCGAGGGTTGCAGAGGAAAGGCGCCAAGTGACCCGCGATCTATTTCGGTTTTGCGAGGTCGTCAGCAAGTAGGGTGCATTGCGCCTTCGGCTTAATGCGCCCCACTTGCTGAAGCTGCTAGCGGCTGAAATTCGCCGAAAACGGACGTTGCGAAGAAAGCGTCGGCTGGCGCGTTCCGAATTGCTACGTTTTTTTCGGTCGGAAATGTTCGAACACAAGAGCCGAGTTTATGACGGCCCCTCCCACAACGCCGCTGAAGGCCGTCAGCATTACAACGGAAATAAGGGCTTGGAAGAACCTTGGTGCGAGGGGTTTTCCGACAACGAAAGACACAAGCGAAACAATAAGCAAAATCATCGCCGCAACGAACAGACTCATGCGTGCGGCTGCAAATCCAACTAAGAAGGGCGATGGGTCGCTAATTTTTGGATGGATCCCAACCAACAGGACACGCGCCAGCCATGCTAATAGAAACCAAGCGCCAAGCCCCAAAAGAAAGATGCCGGCGAGAGCTTGCTGAAACAACAATTCCAAAGCATCGAATAAAGGTACGGCAAATGCCGCGGCGATGGTTGCGACCGCAGCCCCAGCCCCGACGAAAGCGACCGGCCGAAATTTTCATTGGCTTGAGGCTACCATGGTCCATAATTCCCATGGCAACCAAACGTCCGCAATGGGCAGAAATCGGAAGACAGCATTGCCGGGTTTTTCAGAAAGCAAGCGCGCTCCGGATCAAAGAACGCCTGTCGACAGGCAGTCATGCACATGCAGAAGGCCGACTGGCTTTCCGTTTTCCGTGACGAACAGCGCGGTGATCTTTCCCCTGCTCAACAGCGCGAGCGCATCGCCCGCGAGCGTGTCGGGCGCAACCGTTTTCGGCGCGCGCGTCATGATCGTCTGAACCGGCGTTCCGTCATCGACCTTGCCGAAGGCGCGCCGCAAATCCCCGTCGGTCAACATGCCGACCAGCGCGCCGTCATTCGACACGATGCCGACGCAGCCGAAGCCGCCCGAGTTCATCGTCCTGACCGCGTCTTCAAGCGGCGCGCTCTCTATGCACAGGGGAAGGCGTTCCGCCGCGTGCATCATGTCGCGGACCCGGCGAAGCGCAGCGCC
>JAGRED010000119.1 GCA_020446725.1 Parvularculaceae bacterium
CCGATCCGCGACTTCTACATGACGAACCCGATTGCGCGCGCCTCGAAGACGATGGCGGAATGTTCCGCCGCGATGACGGGCGCGGCGCAGCTGGCGGCGGAGTAGGGCGCCTTGCCGGGCCTTCCGCCCGCGCAGGACGAGGCCGGCGTCATCGCCGAAATCCGCGCCAATGTCGTCTTCGAGAAGATGATCGTCTCCGTGCTGACGGTTGCGGGGTTTTCCGCGGCCGCGCATTTCCTGATTGCGTTCGCGCTTCGCCTGTCGGCGAATGCGCTGTCTTTTGCGGGGCTTGGAAGCCTTGTCATGAACGCGATCCTGTTCGCGGCGTTCTTTTTTCTTGCCGGGTTTGCGGCGTCGGTTGCGATTGGTATTCCGCTGTTCAGAGCGCTTGAAAAGGCGAAGCTGAGAAAGCCATGGCCCTACGGCCTCGCCGCGCTCGTCGTCAGTTTTCTCATCCTCGCCGCCGCCGGCGCGCCGCCATCGGTCGAGGCGCCGCAGCGCGCGCTCTATCTTTTGCCGGGGCTCGCAGCAGCGCTTCTGTTCGCCCGCCGCATGAAGCCTTTCTGGGAAGCCGCCGTGCGCCGCGAGGAAGAGCCGCAAACATCAATCATTTGGCTTCGCTGACGCGCGGCTTGCAGAGATCGGCGGGCGCGCCGTCAAGCGGCTCGTTCTTTTCCGTTTCCCCCTTCGCCTCATTGATCGCCGCCGAGACGATCGGCTGTTCAAAGAACATGTCGAAGAGGCGCGCCTTGACGCGATCGTCGCCGGTGAAGACGGCGGCGTCGGCGCTGAAATCGAAAGCGGGCTTTTCAGCGTCTTTGAGCGCGCCTGCCTGATCGGCGATGCGCTCGAAAAGCGCGGCGAGTTTTTCGAGATAGGATGCATCGGTCATGATCGCGCCATGCCCCGGAACGATCACGTCCGCCGGAAGGCCCGCGAGCCGGCGCACGACAGCGCTCCATGCGCGCGGATAGGACCCGAAGCCGTAGGGCGTCGGCGCGACGACAATGTCGCCCGTTGCGAGCACTTTCTGTTTCGGCAGATAGAGCGCGATATCGCCGGCGGTATTCGCCGGGCCCATATAGAGAAGTGTCGCCTTCTTCCCGCCGAGATCGATGACCGACGTTTCGTCGATGACCCGCGTCGGCGTCATGACTTTCATGCGGGCGAGATCCGCCTGATAGGTTGGAAAATCGGCGACCATCCGTTCGAAATAGTCTTTTTCCTCATCGCTCAGCGTCGAGCCGTCGAACCAGACGCCTTTTTCGGCGGCGTCCTTCACCGCGTCATAAGTCGCTTCGAGCTGCGCCTCGCCTTCCTCGACGCGTCTTTCCGGTCCGTCCGCCATGGCCGCGCAGGTGAAACGGTGGGTGATGATTTCCGCTTCCGGGAACGCCTCGATGATCGGAAAGGCGCCGCGATGATGATCGCCGTGCCAATGGCTGATGACGAGATGGGTCACCGGCTTTTTCGTCTCGGCGCGGATCTTTTCAAGAACCTGCTCGCCCTGGCTCGCATAGCCGCCGCCGTCAAAGACGAGAACGCCGCGCCGCCCGATGACGATCGTCGTATTCGCGACGACGGGATAGCGCAGCGCGTCTTCGCGCCCGCCGACAAATACGCCCTTGGCGACTTCGCGCCAGGAAAGATCGAACAAGCCCTCCTCGGCCGCCGCAGGGGCCGCCGCGCCGGCGGCGATGAAAAGGAGGGAGAGAAGGAGATTGCGCATCAGCGTCGTTCCGAATGGCGTTCCGTTATTCGACACCGCATCGACGCGCGACAACATCGCCGGTTCGACAGCGCGCATGAAAAAAGCGGCGAGCCGCAAAAGGGCCCGCCGCTTCGGGTATTAATGTTTGAGCAGTCTCCGCGCGCTCTATGGCGCGAAACCCGCCCTTGCCCTCGTTCGCCTCGCGGCGACGATCTTGCTCTTATTCCTGCGGCTCTTCGGCCGGCGCTTCTTCTTCCGCGCCCATATCATCCATCGGAGCTTCGTCGACTTCTTCGACGACGATGTCCTCAACGACGATATCTTCAGCCGTCGCCTCTTCGGCTTTGCCCGGCATGTAGCTCATCGCCTTGTCTTTCGCGCCGAGCAGCATGTCCTTGCCGCCGGGTGCGTAGAACCATACGCCGGCGAGCGCCGCGACGATGATGATGATGAACAGAAGTAAACGACCCATATCCCGCTCCGATACTGCCCGCCCCACGGCGGTTCCTATGGCTTTCGCGGGCATCCCCAGCCCCGCGCCCCGCGGGACCCTAGCAAAAGTTAACGGCAGGCGGGAAGGGCGCATTTCTTGCCCGGCTGCGATGCGCGCAAATTGCGCCGCCGCCTGTGGCGCCCGCGTCATAGGTCAGGCCCCGTTTTTCGCGTCTGCGGTGTGTTCGTCGCCCCGCTCCACCATCGGGCGCGATGGGGAAGTTTCCCCTTGCCAATGCGCGCCTTAAGGCCCATAGGGACGGCGAACCAATGCTTTGGGCCGTCTATTAGGCCTCACGGAAGACCTTTTCGAACTTCTCCAAAACATCGGTTTCTATCGGCTTCGCACGAAGTGCGGGGTCATCCACGCCAATGTCTTAAGGAGACTGAAAATGGCCACCGGAAAAGTGAAATGGTACAATTCGCAAAAGGGCTACGGCTTCATCCAGCCGGATGACGGCGGCAAGGACGTGTTCGTCCATGCGACGGCGCTCGAAGCGGCGGGCATGCGCTCGCTCAATGACGGCCAGGCCGTCAGCTACGAATTGCAGCAGGACCGCGGCAAGACCTCGGCCGGCCAGCTGAAAGCCATCTAAGCTTTACGGATTTCATCCGTATCGGGAACGCCGGGCCGCAACGCCCGGCGTTTTTGTTTGCGCGATGCAGCATTTGCTTCACGCCAGCGCGTCAGCGGCCTCTCTCCGCCTGTTCTGACGCCCTGCGGCTAATGGCGCTTGATCGCCGGCCGGGAAAGGCGTCTCATCCGCAGCGCCGTCCCGGGGGAACGTTTGGGGCGGCGCTTGAAAAACTGGAGAGGCAATCATGAAAATTGGGGCTCTGCTTATCGCCG
>JAGRED010000120.1 GCA_020446725.1 Parvularculaceae bacterium
AAAGCCCCGCCGTATCGACCGGCGGGGCTTGAAGCGGAGAAGAGCCGTCCACGGCCTATTTACAGTTGATGCGCGCCATTTCGACATCTGTGCGCTGAAGAACCGCCGGCGCGGCCGTCGGATATTTCGACTTCAGCGTTTTGAAGACCTTGCAGGCTTCGCTCGACTGATTGAGGCGCGAGAAGGCGGTGCCGAGCTTCAGATAAGCCTCAGCGCCGCGCGCGCTGTTCGGATAGGCGCGAATGAAGGCGATGAACGTATCGGCGGCTTCGGTGTTTTTCGACGCGGCGAGCTGCACTTCGCCGAGCCGGAAGCGCGCATCCGCTGCGCGCGGATGGCCTGGGAATGTTTCAAGGAAAAGCGAGAACGCCGATTCGGCGCGCGCATAGTCGCTCGTCACGAGAAAATCGGAGGCGTAGGCGTAGGCCGCATCGGGATCGAGCGGCAGCGTGACGCCGCTGTCGGCTTTCGCGATCTGGTTGGCGATCGGATCGCTGACGCCGGCGGGACCGGCGAGATTGACGGGCCCCGCATCGGTTTCGCCGGCGAGCGCGGCGCTGACGGAATTCAGCTGCGCGCGCGCCTGCTCGAGCTCATGCGTCAATTGTTCGACGCGGCCCGTGAGCGCGCGCACTTCGCCTTCAAGGCGATCGATCTTGGCGTTCGCGTCGAGCGCGGCAGGCGAAGACGCCTGCAATTGAGCGACGCTCGCCTCAAGCGCTTCGATGCGCTCTTTGGTGCCGGCGAAGGCGGGCGCGGTCGCAATGAGCGTTGCGGCGCCGAGCGAGATAACGAACCGGTTCAGATTACGCATGCCATTCAACCCTTGCTGTATCGAGCGTTAAGCCTGTTGCGCGAGCGTCAACGGTATAGACCGGACGCGACGAAATTACGGCGAAAACAAGAGGGCGCGCCAGCTTTGCGCCGGCGCGCCCCCAATGATTCACGCCAGACGCTTTGTTAGGCGCCGACAGCCGAAATCGTCGTCGTGGCGTTGCGGTTCAGCGACCACGCTTCCTCGGTCGAGCGCGGATCGATCGGGCGCTCTTTGCCGTAGGAAACGGCCGTGACGCGCGATGAATCGATGCCCATGCTGACGAGATAAGCACGCGCGGCTTCCGCGCGGCGGGCGCCGAGCGCTAGGTTGTATTCGCGCGTGCCGCGTTCGTCGCAATTGCCGGAAACCACGACGCGCACATTCGAATGCTGCTTCAGAAAATCAGCCTGACGCTGCAGCGTCGCCTGCGCCTGCGGCGTCAGCGAATACTGGTCATAGCCGAAGAAGACGCGATGGCCGACATTTTGTTCAAGATCTTCCTGGCTGCCGGCGACGATTGAGCTTACGCCCGTGTTGGAGTTGTCAGTCGCAGCGACGTCAGGCCCCGTCGATTTCGTGCTCGAGCAGGCCGCCGCAAGCGCCATCAAGCCGACGGCGCCGATCATCTTCATCGAAAAATTCACGTTCATTGTCCTTCGTGCTCCACTCGGTGTGCGGGCTTTCTGCGAGCGCGCCCCCGCCCAGCCCCTCTAGATTCAGTTTGTGACGGCAGAATGGCAGTTTTTGCGCCCAAGAGCCCTTCTCGCCGGTTGCCGGCACGCTGAAGGAAAATCTTTAACGATTAACCAACAACAAGCCGTTCGTCAGACCGTAGAGAGGTCCGGATCGGCGATCAAGCGGGGCTGATCCGGGGTCAAAATGAAAAATGCGTTACACGGGAATCGCCGCGCCCGTTGCAACTAGGGAAGCGGCGGCGACCAGGCCGGGTCGGAGGAATCGCCCGGCGTGCGAACCCGGCGCAGGTTGCGGCCGGTGAGATCGACCGACCAGAGCGACGGCCCCGAACCCGGCGAGGCTTCGCGGAAAAACATCAGCACCCGGCCGTTCGGCGCCCAGGTCGGCCCCTCGTCGAGATAGCTTTCGGTCAACAGCCTTTCGCCGCTGCCGTCCGGGCGGATGACGCCGATATAAAAGCGTCCCTGATAGAGCCGCGTGAACGCGATCAGATCGCCGCGCGGCGACCACACCGGAGTCTGGTAACGGCCGTCGCCGAAAGTGATTCGCTTCTGGCCCGAGCCGTCCGAATTCATCACGTAAATCTGTTCGGCGCCGCCGCGATCGGACGTGAAGGCGATGCGCCGTCCGTCGGGCGACATTGTGGGCGACACGTCGATGCCCGGATTGTCCGTAAGCCGCGTCAGGCGCCGCGTCGCAAGCTCCATCTGGAAGACGTCGGAATTGCCGGCGCGTTCCATCGACATCAGCACGCGCGTGCCGTCCGGCGTGAAGCGCGGCGCGAAGGTCATGCCGCGGAACGTGCCGAGCTGTTCCTGTTCGCCGGTTTCGATATTGAAGAGATAGACTTGGCCCGGCTTGTTGTCGAAGAGGGCCATATAGGTGATCTGCTGCTGCGTCGGCGAAAAGCGCGGCGTCAGCGCCTGATAGTTGAGGCCGTCGGTCAGCAGAACGGGATTGGCGCCGTCCTGATCCATGATCATCAGGCGTTTGGTGCGTTTTTCCTTCGGCCCGGTCTCGTAGACATAGACGATGCGGGTGTCGAAATAGCCTTCCTCGCCGGTCAGCGACTTGTACACGAAGTCGGCGACCTTGTGCGCCGCGCGGCGCCAGTTATCCGCCGGCGTCTTGAACGAAACGGCGCCGAGCTGCTCGTTCGAATAAACGTCCCACACGCGCGTCGCGACTTCGATGCGTCCGTCCGGCGTCTGGCGCACTTCGCCCGCAACCAGAACCTGCGCATTGATGATGCGCCAGTCCGCGAAGCGCGGACGCACATCGACGCTCGACAGTTTCTCGACATAGGCGCGCTGATCGATGACGCTGAAAAGGCCGGACCGGTCGAGATCCGCCATGATGACGCCGGTGATGTCGCGCCCGAGACCGGTCATATCGCTGTCGCCGCCCATGAAGTCCGGCACCGCGATCGGCATCGGCTCGACATTCGCCTGGGTGATGTCGATCCTGACCCGCGCGCCGGCGGGCGTCGCCGCAAATCCGATCATCGCCGCCAGAATCGCTAAAACCGCCTGTCTGATCATGTCGCTTCCTGTGTTCCGCCTGTTCGTCATACCGTTCGTCTTGCTGGTCGTCTTGGCTTTCGGGGCCGGACCCTAAATGCTTCGCCGCGCTGAAATAAGGCGCCGCCGGCCGGTGTTCGCTTAAAATCCAGCCATGATGCTCGGGTCGAAATTGAGCGTGAAGGCTTTCCACTCCTGATAGCGCATCGGATCGAAGAAATCGTAGGGCTGGCAGGCCTGAACGGCGCGAATGGCGTTCTGTTCGGCGACTTTCCAGAACCGGTTGCCGGAAAGGTTTATCTGGAGCGCGTTCACGACGCGCGGCGCGCCGGACAGCGTGCCGTCTCGGTTGAGATCAATATCGAGTTCGACGATCAGCTTTTCCGGCTCCGGCGCGCCGATGATGGCGCTCGCATTCCAGCACCGCGAGACCGCCGCGCGCATCTTGTCGATTTCGCTCGCCGCCAGGCGGTCGCCGGCGCCGATCGCAGGCCGCGCGCGCTCGGCTTCAAGCGTCGCATTGGAATCGGCGTCCGACGCCGCGTCCGACTTGCGCGACTTGTCGACAAGCGCCGACAGCGCATCGAGATCGAGATCTTCCTGTTTGGGCTTCGGTTTGGGTTTTTCCTGCGGCTTCGGTTTTGGAAGCTCAGGCTTGGGCGCCGGCTCTTCCGCTTTCGGTTCAGGTTTTGGCGCAGGTTCGGATTCAGCCTTCGGCGTCGGCTTGGGTTCTTCTTCTTTCGGCTTCGGCAGGTCGGGCGGCTCTTCGGCCTTCGGTTTGGGTTTCGGCGCGGCGGCCGGCACGCTCGTCTTTTCCGCAAGCTCCGCCTCGCGGATCAGCTCCACGGGAATGACCGTCGCTTCGACGACCTTCGTGCGCAGAAAATCGGGCAGCGAAATAAACGCAAGCCCGATTGCGCAAGCATGGAGGAGAAAAGATGCGAGTACGCCGAACCGCATGGGGCTTCGTCACACTCCCCGCGTCATTCAGCTTCCCGGTCGGTGACGAGGCCGATGCGACGGAAACCCGCCGCATTGATTTTACCCATCACACGCACGACTTCGCCATAGGTTCGCGCCTGATCGCCGCGAATGAAAATCCGCTGATCGTAGCCCGCGCTTGCGATGGCTTCGAGTTGCGGCACGAGGCTGTCGATTTCAACCGGCGTTTCCTGAACGAAAATCGTGCCGTCCGAGGTGATCGTCACCGTCAGCGGTTCGCCCTGTTCCGGGATCGGCTGCGCCGCCGTTTCAGGAAGATCGACGGCGACGCCGACCGTCAGCAAGGGCGCGGCGACCATGAACACGATCAACAAGACGAGCATGACGTCGACGAGCGGCGTCACGTTGATTTCGGACATCGCGCGCGTGCGGCCCGGCCGGTGCCGGTGCGCGCCGCCGTTTCCGATCGAGGCGCCCATCAGCGAGACCTTTCATCAAGCTGGCGCGACAGGATCGCGGAGAACTCGTCCGCGAAGCCCTGAAGGCGCACGGCGTAAGAATTGAGCGCCGCCGAATAGCGGTTGTAGCCGACAACCGCCGGAATGGCGGCGAGAAGGCCGAGCGCGGTGGCGAACAGCGCTTCGGCGATGCCCGGCGCGACGACGGCGAGGTTCGTGTCTTTCGTCGCCGCGATCGCCTGGAACGCGGTCATGATGCCCCACACCGTGCCGAGCAAGCCGACGAAGGGCGCGGCCGAACCGATCGTCGCGAGGATGCCGAGATTTCGTTCCGCCGCTTCAAGCTCACGGCTGACGACGACGTTCATCACCTTGTCGATGCGGTCTTTCGCGCCGGCGACGAGCCCTTCGGTGCGGCCGATATCTTTCGCGCGCTGCCATTCGGTCATGCCCGCGGTGAAGACGCGCGCCATCGGGTGATCGCCCTTGTCGCCCAATTTGCGATGCAGCTCGTCGAGCGGACGGCCTGACCAGAACGCATCCTCAAACCGCGCCGATTTCGACTTCAGCCGACCGAAAAGGAGCGACTTGTCGATGATCACCGCCCAGGACCAGACCGAGGCGAAAATCAAGATACCCATGACGACCTTAACGACGAGACCCGCCGAGAGAAAAAGGCTCAACAGGCTGAATTCCCCGCCGAGGGTCGTGCCTGCTGCTGCGGCGACTTCTGCTTCCATGGTCTTCAAATCCCCTGCGCTTTAACCTGCGTAAAGATTGTGGCGGACATTCCCTAAGGCCTGCCCGGTTACCGGTTCGATGCGCCTTTTTTGCGGCGCCGCGGCTCTAATTCGGCGGACGCAAGAGAGGCGTCGGCCGCCCGCCATCGCCGACGAGCCGCCGTTAATCGTGATTTTGTATCCTGATAGCCGCTTCGGGGCTGGCCGGCAAAGCCTTTGGCGCGGACCCGGCGGGGTTGCGGAAGTTTAATCCGCGCTTTGCGCCGCTCGCGGGACTGAGGACGGTTTTCAGCCTCAGCGCCGGATGTTCGACAAACCGCCAGCTCAGCACGGCGAACGCGAAGGCGATCGGCAGGCTCAACAGGAAATTGACCAAAGGCGGTCCGCCGGCGGTCTGCGCGACGACATGCTGGACGGGCCAGCCCCAGATATAGAGGCCGTAGGAGAAATCGCCGCGCGCGCCGACGCGGGTGAGCGCCGCGCCGAACCGTGCGAACCCCGCCCACAAAACGAGATAGACGCCGAAAAATGCGAATGACGCGACGAGCGTCCCGGTGAAAACCGAAATGACGAGCGCAAGCGCGCTGACGCCGGCGAGGCGCGCGTCGAGCGGAATGCGCCCGGCGAAAAGCGCCATCGCCGAGCCGACAAGGAAAGGCGGGACAAGAACGGACAGCTTGTAAAGGAAACCGCCGCCCCATCCGGTCGCGGCGCCGAATGTCCCGACCGCGATGACAATGAGCGCAAGCGCGGCGCAGGCGTAAGCGCCCAGGATTCTGGAAACGCCGAGCGTCGCGATGAGGCCGTAGCAGAGCGCCTCAAAGCCGAGCGTCCAGAGCGGCGCGTTCGCCGGCGCGCCGTCGAATACGCCGGGCAGCGCGCTGCAACCGGAAATGAAAATAGCGTTCAGAAGAAAACACGAAGCGCCCGGGTCGGCGAAATAAGCGCCCGGCCGCATCGTCGTCAGCAAAGGTCCGGCGATGAAAACCAGCAGCGCGACCGAAACAAAAAGCGCAGGCGTGATACGCAAAACGCGATTTCGCATGAACACGGAAAGCTGCGGACGCGCCGCCCAGCTTTTCGCGATCAGAAAACCGCTGAGGGCGAAAAAGATCAGCACGGCGAGCTCGCCGAAACTGATCTGGCC
>JAGRED010000121.1 GCA_020446725.1 Parvularculaceae bacterium
AGCGGCTCTTGGCTGATTCCATGCTGGACATCGTCGTCCTGAAAGACCTCTTGGGAAAGAACTGACGACGCCCCAGGCGAAGCGTGATGCAGCGCTGAGGGCGATCGAGAAGCACTCAATCTCCCAAAGACGCGCCTGCCGGCTGGTCAGCGTCGATCCGAAGACGGTGCGCCGTGAGCGCACTCCTGACTGTCCCGAGATCCGGGAACGGATGCGGGGGATCGCCTCGGAACGCCGGCGCTTCGGCTATCGTCGGATCGGCCTCATGCTCGAACGGGAAGGCATCGTGATGAACCACAAGAAGCTTCGCAGGCTCTATTCTGAGGAAGGCCTGTCCGTGAAGCGACGGCGCGGGCGTAAACGCGCCACCGGCATTCGCGCGCCGATCGATACGCCCTCAAAGCCGAATGAACGCTGGTCGCTCGATTTCCTGTCGGACGTCTTCGAACCAGGGCGGCGCTTCCGCATTCTTGCTGTCATAGACGACTGCACGCGCGAATGCCTTGGCCTTATCGCTGATACGTCGCTTTCCGGCGCGCGCGTCACCCGCGAACTCGACAAGCTGATCAGGCTCTACGGTCAGCCGCAAACCATCGTCAGGGATAACGGCAGCGAACTGACGAGCCGGGAGATGCTCGACTGGCAGAACCGGACCGGCGTCAACTGGCATTACATCGCGCCCGGCAAGCCGGCGCAGAACGCTTTCGTCGAGTCGTTCAATGGCCGATTGCGCGATGAATTGCTGAATGAGACTGTTTTCGCAAGCCTCGCTGACGCTCGGCGTCGGCTGTCGATCTGGCGATACGATTACAACAATATCAGGCCGCACTCGGCCCTGAACGGACAATCACCGGCCATCGCGCGCCGGGCGCTTGAGCTCTTGGATGGCTCCGCGCCCGACGCGCTCGCCAAACCGAAACATATGAGTTATTCAGCAGCAAGACTCACCTAACCGGTGAAGGACCCAAGGGGCTCAGGTCAAGGCGATTCCCACTAAATGCTCCAGAAAGCATATTCAGGTCAATGTGTTTGGAAAGCGATACGACATAGCTGCGCTGTGGTGTTCGCGCCAATAAGAAGCAGCGAGAATCGTTTCAGCATTCATCCACGCCATTTGATTCCACATTTGGCCAGTATGACCGGCGGCAAGTCGCGGATGATTTGGGCCTTGGTCAAAATTGGTGAACCGGTTAGAATAATAATTCGCCCAGATTGACGTCTGGTTTCGGACATCAGGATTATCATTGCCTAACGATTGGCATTGCCTAATTTGAGATGGCAGTGCGTGCAGACAATGGAGCCTAATGTGCAAGCCTTGTGACCAGAACGGATCGTCAGCAAGGTCTCAGGAATGAAAATCTGTTCGTTATTGAAGGGCGCAGCGCTTATGGTGGCTCCCGCGGTTAACTCGCTGCATAACCTGCATCGATAAGATGCGCCGAGCCTGTCACTGCGCGCGCCTCGTCAGAAGCCAGGTAGCAGACCATGGCGGCGACCTCCTCCGGGGTGGGCAGGCGCCCAAGCGGGTGCTTTGCGATGATTTCCGACCAGCCTTCTGCCGGAAGATTTTCGGTCAGCGGCGTGCGGACGAAAGTCGGGCACACTGCTGTCACGCGGATGCCATATTGGCCCCAGCTCAACGCCGCGCTTTTGGTGAGCCCGATCACGCCATGTTTGGCCGCGACATAGGGCGCCGCCCCTGGAAAGCCGACCTCGCCGAGAATCGAGGCCATGTTCACGATCGCGCCGCCCGCGACGCGCATGAAGGCGAATTCCGCGCGCATCGCGTGGTAGACGCCGGACAAGTTAATCGCGATCGTGCGGTCCCAGAATTCGACGGTCGCTTCCTCCATCAGCGAATTATCGCCGCCGATACCTGCGTTGTTTACAGCGATGTCGAGCCTTCCGAATTGTCCTGAAAAATCATGTACCGCTGCGGCGATCGACCGGTGATCGGCGACATCGACCTGCGCAGGCGATGCCGATCCGCCGCTTTGCGATATCTCAGAAGCGACGCCTTTCGCGGCCTCGTCGTTAACGTCGAATACACCGACGCGGGCGCCGCCGCGCGCGAGCATCAGCGCACAGGCGCGACCGATGCCGGAGCCGCCGCCGGTTACAATCGCCGATTTTCCTGCAAAGCGTTGTCCTGCGTTCATCGGTTATGCCCGGACAAGGCCGGCAAGCATGCCACCGTCGATCATGTACACGCCGCCGGTCGCAAATCTTGCCGCGTCGGACGACAGGAACGCGAACATTTCCGCAACGTCGTCCGGCTCCGCGTAGCGCTTCAGCGGTATGGCCTCGACGAGAGCGCGGCGCATCGCTTCGCTGTCGTCAGGCGAAAACCCCTTCTCAAGCGCGCGCATCATGCGCGTTTCGACTGGGCACGGATTGACCGTATTGACCCGGATATTGAACGGCGCGCCTTCAAGCGCCGCCGCGCGCATTAGGCCAATGAGACCGTGCTTGGCGGCGGTGTAGGGCGCAAGGCCGCCCGCGCCGATCTTGCCAGATGTCGACGACGTCATCAGCAAGGTTCCGCCGCCACGCGCTTTGAGCGCCGGAAAGCACGTCTTCAATCCGACAAAGCCGCCGGTGACGCTGACCGACATCACTTTTTCAAATGCGGCGACCGTCAAGTCTTCGAGCGGCGTTACATCACCCTCGATGCCGGCGTTCAGAATCGCAGCGTCCATCCCGCCGAAAGCGCCCGTCGCCAGTTTGACCGCCGCTTCCATGTCGCTGACGCTAGTGACGTCACAGCGGATCGAGCGAATTGCATCGCGGTCGGAAATCGCCGACGCGGCGCGCGCGAGGCCTGCTTCGTCGATGTCCGCCAAAACAACCTTCGCGCCTTTGCGAACGAACATCGCCGCCGTCGCGGCGCCGATGCCGCCGGCCGCGCCCGTTACGATCGCGACTTTTCCTGCAAGCGGCTTGTTCATGGCTTATCATCCACTTCTATCAGCAGTGTCCCTGAATTGCCGCCGGTGAAAAGCTCGGCGAACACGGAGGGAATTGCGTCAAAGCCGCGCCGCAGATCGACCCGGTGCACAAGCTCGCCCCCGTCCGTCCACTCGCGCAATCGGCTGACGGCTTCATCGACATGATCCATATAATCGCTGCGGAGAAACCCTTCGAGACGAATGGACCCGTAGACGATCCGCATCATGTTCCGCGGGCCTTCAGCGGTCGCATCATCGTTGTAGGATGCGATCTGCCCGCAGACGACGATGCGGCCACGCCGCGCCATATGATCGACCGCCGCCTGGAGGATGTCGCCCCCGACATTGTCGAAGAAAATGTCGACGCCGTTCGGCGCCAGCGCCTTGAGACGCGCGCGCACGTCTTCGTTCTTGTAGTCGATCGTCGTGTC
>JAGRED010000122.1 GCA_020446725.1 Parvularculaceae bacterium
ACTTCGTGCACCGCCTCAGCGATCGCCTTGATGTCGCGTTCGAAAAGGCCGCAGGTGTTGGGGTTCGTCACCATGATCGCGGCGACATCGGGCCCCAGTTTCGCGCGGAACGCTTCCAGATCGACGCGGCCGGTTTCATCGGCCGGAATGGCGTCGACGACAAACCCGCATTGCGCGGCGGTCGCGGGGTTGGTGCCATGCGCCGATTCCGGCGCCAACACGCGTTTCCGGTGTCCCTCGCCTTTCGCGTCGAGCGCGTCCTTGATCGCCATCATGCCGCAAAGCTCGCCATGCGCGCCCGCTTTCGGCGACATCGCGACGGCCGGCATGCCGGTCAGCTCCATCAGCCAGTGCGCCAGCGTGTCGATGAGTTCGAGCGCGCCCTGCACCGTCGATTGCGGCTGCAAGGGGTGAACATCGCCGAAGCCCGGCACGCGCGCCATTTTCTCATTGAGGCGCGGATTGTGCTTCATCGTGCACGAGCCCAAGGGAAACGGCCCCATGTCGATCGCGTAGTTTTTCTGCGACAGCCGTACGAAATGGCGCATCGCTTCTGGCTCCGACAATCCCGGAAGATTGAATGCCGCTTCGCGCTTCATGTCGCCAAGGCGATCGTGCCTGCCCGCGGCTTGAGGAAAATCGACGCCCGTTTCCGCGAACGCATCCTTTTCGAAGATCAGCGATTCCTCGATCTGCAAGGCGCGATTGCCGGTGAAAGTGACGACATCGACGCTAGCGCCGTCGCCTTTGGTCTGGCGACCCTGGGAGTTCATGGTCATGCGAGCGCCTTTGCAAGCGATTTTGAATAAGCATCGACATCCGCATCGCTGACGCATTCCGTCGCGGCGACGATGAGGAGATCATGCGCATCTTTGTCATGCGGCCAGAGCCGTTCGCCCGGCACGCCGCCGAGGACGCCGTCCGAGGCGAGTTTCTCAACGACGCCGGTCGCGTTTTTCGGCAGACGCAGCGTGAATTCGTTAAAGAAATTCTTCGTCAGCAGCTTCACGCCCTGAACATTCGCGAGCGCATCCGCCGTCTTGCACGCCGCTTCATGATTGAGCATCGCGACGCGGCGCAATCCGGCCTCACCCAGCAAGGTCATGTGCACGGTGAAGGCGAGCGCGCAAAGGCCCGAATTCGTGCAGATGTTCGACGTCGCCTTGTCGCGGCGGATATGTTGTTCGCGCGTCGACAGCGTCAGCACGAAACCGCGCTTGCCGTCGGCGTCGACCGTCATGCCGCAATAACGGCCGGGCGTCTGGCGCAGCAGTTTTTCGCGCGTTGCAAACAGCCCGACATAGGGTCCGCCGAAATTGAGGCCGTTGCCGATCGACTGGCCCTCGCCGACGACGATGTCGGCGCCCATTTCACCGGGGCTTTTGACGGCGCCGAGCGACATGACCTCAGTGACGACCGCGACGAGAAGAACGCCTTTCGACTGGCAGTCTTTCGCAAGCGCCGTCAGATCGCGCAGATTTCCGAAGACGTCCGGCGTCTGCACGATGACGCAGGAAGTTTCCTTGTCGATCGCAGCGCATAAATCTTCCAAGGCGCCCGTATCGATCGGCATCTGCACGACTTCGTCGCCGAGAAGCTCGACATTGGTGCGCGTCACGGCGGCGTAATGGGGATGAAGCGCGCCCGAAAGAACCACCTTGCCGCGTTTGGTCACGCGCCGCGCCATCAACGCGGCTTCCGCGCACGCCGTCGAGCCGTCATACATCGAGGCGTTGGCGACATCCATGCCGGTCAGCGCCGCGACCTGGCTCTGGAATTCGAAAAGATATTGCAGCGTTCCCTGCGCGATTTCCGGCTGGTAGGGCGTGTAGGAGGTTAAAAACTCCGACCGCTGAATGATGTGATCGACCGTCGCCGGAACATGGTGCTTGTAGGCGCCGGCGCCGACGAAGAACGGCCCCGCCCCGGCCGCGCGGTTCTTCGCGGCCATCGCGCCCATGATGCGTTCGACTTCAAGTTCGCCCTTGTGCGCGGGGAGATTGATCGCCGCGTTGAGAGCCGCTTTCGGCACGTCGCCGTAAAGATCGTCGATCGTCTTTGCGCCGATCGCATCCAGCATCTGCCTGCGGTCGGCGCCGGAAAGAGGAAGATAACGCATGAGAGATCAGATCGTATCGAGGAAAGAATTGTAGGCGGCTTCGTCCATCAATTCGTCGGCGTCGGCCGGATTGGTCGGCTTCAGCTTGACGAACCACGCCGCGCCCTGCGGATCGGCGTTGACGCCCGCCGGATCGTCGACGATCGACTGGTTGATCTCGATGACCTCGCCCGCGATCGGGGCGTAGACGTCGGACGCGGCTTTCACCGATTCAACGACCGCCATGTCGTCGCCTTTGGCGAAGGTCTTGCCGATCTCGGGAAGCTCAACGAATACGACGTCGCCAAGCTGTTCCGCGGCGTGCGCGCTGATGCCGATCGTCGCGCCGGAATCATCGAAGCGAATCCATTCATGGTCCTTGGTGTATTTCACAGTCATGGCGATCTCCTAGCCGCGGTAATAGGTGTGAGGAACGACGGGCATGTCGACGATCGTCGCGGGCATGGCTTTGCCGCGCACCATCAACTGAACCGCCGCTCCGGTTTTCGAATGCGCGAAGTCGACATAGCCCATGGCGACGGGGCCGTTCACGGTCGGGCCAAACCCGCCCGAGGTGACGACGCCGATTTTCGCGCCGTTCATGTCGACGATTTCCGTTCCTTCGCGCGCCGGCGCGCGTCCTTCCGGCTTCACCCCGACGCGCAGTCGCTTCGGACCGTCGGCAAGTTCGGAAAGGATGCGTTCAGCGCCGGGAAAATTCGCTTCTTCCTTGCGCCGCTTGCCGAGCGCGAAAGCGATATTTCCTTCAACCGGCGACGTCGTCGTGTCGATGTCATGCCCGTAGAGGCAGAGCCCCGCTTCAAGACGCAGGGAATCGCGCGCGCCAAGGCCGATCGGCGCGACGTCCGGATGCGCCAGCATTTCGCGCGCCAGTTTTTCCGCGTGATCGTCCGGCACGGAGACTTCGAACCCGTCCTCGCCCGTATA
>JAGRED010000123.1 GCA_020446725.1 Parvularculaceae bacterium
CGCAACGCAGATAGTCGAATGTCAGGCGAAGCGTTTCATGCGAGAGAAGTTCATGCGCCGAAGGGTCGCTCGCGCCGGATGTCAAAACGCTTAAATTGCTGATGATGGTCGGGCGGACCGCATCGCGTATGTCGATTTCCCCGACCAGCGTCTCACGCAATCCCGGCCCCGCCGACATGGCGAAGCTTTTCGCAAGCCGCCTCGAGCGCAGATCGGCGTCGACAAGCAAAACGCGGCGGCCGAGCTGCGCGAAAGACGCCGCCATGTTGACGGCGACATGATCAGCGGCGCGCGCCTTGCCGGTTGAAGCGATGGCGAAAAGATTGAGCTTGTCCGCATCCTTGCCGGTCAGCAAGCGCGTGCGCATCGCGCGGAACTGTTCGGCTTCTTTCGAGGCCGCGCGCCGGACGATGACGGCGTTGGGCGGCAGGCGTCCTTCGCCTTCGCCTTCGCGAATAAATCCGTTCTGGACGCCGATGGCGGTTTCAAAGTCCTCGCGAGTCAGCAGGCCGAGCTTGGTCGCGGCGCGCGTGAACGGCGCGTTTGTCCGGCGCTGCAATTCCTCAATGCGCGCCAACGCTTCGTCGTTGAGCTTGCCGAGGCGCTTCAGCGTCGCGCCGAGGCGAAATTCACGCTCGACACGCGCCTGGGCTTCCGCGGGCGTCAATTGGCGCATGACGCCGGCGGCGCTTCGGTCGACGGGTTTGCGGCGCGCAAGGGTCATGCGGCGAGCCTCAGTTTGAAGGGACGGCGTTTGCGCGGCGCCGGCGTCGGCGTGATTTCACACACAAGCTGCGTTCGGAAACTCCGCCGCACCATGTCGGCGGAACGCACGCGGCCTTCCATGAGTTCGATAAACACGGCGGCGGCGGCGCCGATCGCAACGCCGGCGAATGCGCCGAGAAGCGCGATCACCCAGTAAGGGGGCGTCGCGGGATCAGCAGGCGGCGTCGCGCGCGCCAGCAGGAAAACGTCAACCGTGTCGACGCGCGACTGAAGCGATTCCTGCAGCGAGCGCGCGGTCACGAGATTATACGTTTCCTGACTCGTTTCGACCTTGTTCTCGAGCAGGTCGTAGGTTTCTCTCGTTTTACGCATCGACGTGACGATCGCCTTCAGATCGGCGGCCTGCCTGTCAAGCGCGGCGACGCGGCGCGCAGCGTAATCGGCGCGGTCGCGAACGGATTGAAGAATATTGCTTTCGAGCGCAGCTTTTTCATTCGCGGTTTCGATATAGTCGGGATATTTCTCGCCATAGCGCTCGGCGATGCGCGCAAGCGTTGCGACGACGGCGGCGAGGCGCACCTGCGCCTGCCGGCCCGGCAGGGCGTCTTCCGGCAAGGGAAAATTCACCAGCGCGCCGCGCGGCGTCAGCTCCGCCTGGCGCAACAGCGATTGCGCTTCGGCTTCATCGGCGCGCGCCTCGGCAAGGCGGGCGGTCAATGCGGCCAGTTCGATTTCCGCCGCTTCAACCTTTTGCGATCCCATCGGCAGAATGCCCGATCTTTCGCGATAGGCGGCGAGTTCGTTTTGCGCTTCGGTGACGTCTTCCGCCAGTTCTTTCGTCTCTTCGGAAAAATTCGCCGCCTTGCGCGCGAAGCGTCGCTGCTTCTGATCAAGCACCGTCGCCATATAGGCTGCGGCGAAAGCATTCGCGATGCGCGCCGCCTGAGCCGGATCGGCGGCGCGGAAAGAAAGCTCGAGCGTCGACCCGATATCGTTCGCCGTGATCGTCAAATCGCGCAGCAGCTGATCGGCCGCCCACAGGCGCATGTCGTTGCCGGCGACAAGCTCGCCGCCTGTTTCCTTGCGCCATTCTTCCTCATAATCGGAGAGAACAATGACGCCTTCATCGGAAAGCCGGTTGATGACTTCAAGCGCGACGGTGCGGCTTGACGCCACAGCGGCCTGCTGACCGAGATATTCAGCGACCCTGACGCGCGGCTCGACGAGGCCGGTCAGGTTGTTGCGCTGGACGGAATCCACCTGAACCATCGCGCGCGAAACGTATCTCGTCGGCAGAAGAAGCGAGAGCGCGATCCCGACGCCGAGGCCGACGACGACCGCCCACAGGACGATCAGACGCCGCGTCTTCAAGACATTGATAAGATCAGCGACGCCCATGCTTATTGCGCCTTCTCGGCCGGCGCCGGCGCCGCAGTCGA
>JAGRED010000124.1 GCA_020446725.1 Parvularculaceae bacterium
AGACGCGTAATCGGCGTCTCGCCGTTCGGTGCGCCTCGCCGTCGATCGCAGGCCGCGAATGAGGTCTTTCACCGAATCCGGCACGCTCGCTTCCGCCGTTTCGGCCGACAGGGGCGCAGGCGGCGCGGCGAAGCTTTTGCCGGCGGCTTTGGCCCGGCGTTCCTCGCGCTTCACCGCACGCTGCTCGGCGGCCGAAAGACGGTGCTTCAACGCCGCAAAGGCGACGTCGGCGGGCGCCGAAAAATTCTTAGGCAGCAAATCCTCGTCAATCGCGAGGTAGTCAAATCGTTCGGGCGTCTCGATATTCTCAACGCCGCGTCCGGTGAGATTGCGCGTCGTCACGCGCTCGAACCCGCCCCAGATCTGTTTCAGCCGTTCAGTCATACAATAACGCTCCTACAGGTCCGGCTTATCGCGCTTCATTTCGAGCCCGCCGTTTCGCGTGATGACGGCGACGTCGATCGGCCCGCCGACGGTCTCGATCGAGTGCATGACTTTCTGCTGGAAGGAATTCAGCTTGATGAGCGAGGCCGCCGTCTCGCCAAGCTCGCGCTTGGGGAGCGATCCGATGGCGCGATAGATCGGGCGCGTGTGGACGGCGTATTGATAGGCGTCGATCGACTTGAAGAATTCCCTCAAGGCGTGGCCCATATTGTTTTCCGAATAGTCGCGGAAAAGCGCCTGGCGCTGCTGGTCGGAGATCGGCGCGCGGCCGATGACGTCGGAGACGAGGTTCATCGAAAGCTTCAGCGTCTCGCCATACATGAACATCCTGAGATACTGGTCCATGCCGGTGAGGAAAGTGCGGATCATCCGGTCCTGCGCGAAGGGCTGAACGACCGGGCCGCCGTCCGACGACATGTCCGCCGAGCGGTCCTGCTTCCGTTTCAGGATGCCGAGAATGACGCTGGAAGTGAGGTAGGAGCGCATCGCCGGGAATTTGTCGCGCGCGCCGAAGCCGGCGAAAACGACGCCCGTATAATGCTCGAAAAAGGCGTCGCGCGTCACGGCGAAAACGGCGATTTCGCGCAGGCGTTCGCGCGTCGCGTCGGAAACCGCGAAGGCGCCGTAATCGTTCTTCAGCGAAACGACGAGGCTTTCGATGAGCTGCTCGGTTTCGTTTCGGTAGCGCCGCTTCACCTGTTCGCCCATGCCGCCCGGAAAACAGGCGAGGTCGCCGCGGCGCGTATCGTCAGGATAGCGCTGGTAATCGGCGTGCAATTGCCCGACGACGAATTCGAAGATCGAGCCGAGATGATCCTTGACGCGCGCGCCGGGCGTCTGGCTCAGCTTCTGGATCTGCGCGTCGAAATCCTCAGCGATCACCGAGAAGACGACGGCGAGCAGCTTGAAAAACTCCGTATCCTGATGATCGGCGGGGAAGAGGTCCGGATTGCCGGAGATGAAGTTCATGAAGTCTTCGGCGTAATCCTCGACCGTGTCGAGCGAACGTCCGCGCGAAGCGTCGCGATAGAGCGAGATCACCGTTTCCCACGGCGTCGACATGATTTCGGCGTTGTTATAGATCATCACCGCGACCGGCTGGCCGTCGACCAGCGGGAAGAGCTTGTCCACCGATTGATAGGTCTTGAGATACTGGTGCCCCGTGATCGTCACGGCGCTGTCGGCGGCCATTGCGACGGCCTGGCGGTTCATCAACACGACTTCGGAGGTCATTCGCCCCTCTTCCTCCAGATACCCCGGCCGCAAACCCCAGCCGCCACACCCTAAGCCTCGCCCGGAACGCCGCGCGCGCCAGACCGGCCGCGCCCCTCCCCGAAGGAGCGCGGGGGCGATGTTAACCTCAAACCGGCGGGTTGGAAACGCCGCCCGCCCGGGCCCCTGGGATGGGACGCGGCGCGCTTCCGTCCGGCGCATTTCCCTCTCCCTTCGGCTCCGATCACCGGAATGTGGAGTTCCTTGTGATGTAAATCGCACCGAAGCGCCCTAGATGGGACCAAATTGAGCATACCGGCCCGCTCAGAAGGCCGCCGCTCCAAGAAAGGAAAAAAGACCATGACAGCCATTATCGGACCCGCCGGCCTCGCCCTGATCGGCTTTGTCGGCTTCGTCGCCAGCCTCGCCGCGACCCATTCGATCGAGCTTTTCCTGCGGCGCTCCTTCGGCGTCGGACCGCGCAGCTAAAACGGGTCTCGCGCGCGCCTGCGTTAAGCATGAGCCTCTAAAAATAGAGACAATTTTTAGGTTTGGGGCGTTTGCTTGGCGTCAGGTCGCCGCGCGAGGAAGCCCAGATGAGCCCAGTCGCCTTTTCGCTGATCGCCTTCATTCTTTTGATCGCCGCCGCCGGCGGCGCTCATATTTTGGAAACCATTATCGGCCGACATAACCCCCGGTCCTGATCCGGGGCGGATGATAAGAGTAAACGGGGATGA
>JAGRED010000125.1 GCA_020446725.1 Parvularculaceae bacterium
AAGGTTTTGATCATCACCGGCGGGGCGACCGTCGGCGGATCGATGGTCGAGGGCAACAAGACGATCGTCGCCGCGCTCGGCCGCCAGCTCGGCATCATGCGCGCATCGAGCGCAATTTGGCAGGACGTGGCGCTGAAGGCGGTGAGCGCGGAGCTGCTTTTCGCGCGCGCGCTCTACAAGGCGCGGCCGAAATACCGCAAGGCCACCTATCACGACACGGTCGAGCGCTATTACTCGGCGCAATCCTATGTCGGCTCGCCCGAGCTCACCGAAATCGTTCTCGCCGGCGCCTTGCGCGAGGAAGGACTTGAATACGAGGCGACGACCTTCGCCGAGCTTGCCGATTCCGCTGTGCGGGAAAGACTGCTCTCCGAATGCGGATGCGTCTTCATCTCGAGCACGCTGATGCGCGACATGAGCGAGTTGAAGCCGCTCGTCCAGGTTCTGAAGCGCCCGCACAACAAGGTCGTCGTCGGCGGCGCGCTCGTTTCGCTTCTTCACAGCGACTGGTCGCATGTTCCGGGCGCTGATCTTATCGCCGTCGGCTATGGCGAGATGCTGGTGCCGACGCTAGCGGGCTGGATCAAGAGCGGCTATCAAACGCTGACGCCGCCTGAAAACGGCCGCGTCGTTGAGAATTCCGGCAATACCATCCTCTATAGCGGCAATCCGACGAGCAAGAATCTCGACTGGCTGCCGACGCCGAACTGGGCGCTCGCCGAATCCTATCACGGCAAGAAATACGAGCTGATCAATTACGAATCCGTGCGCGGCTGCCCCTATCGCTGCGCGTTCTGCAATTTCCCGTTCCTGTTCGAAGACACGGTTTTCCGCGTCAAGTCGGCGCAGAAGATCTTCGGCGACTGGATGCAATACGCCGAAGGTGGCGCGAAGATCATCAATTGCATGGACAGCCTCTTCACCATTCCGCCCAAGCGGCTTGAAGAGCTTTGCAATCTGTTGATCGATGCGGGCACGCCGATCGAATGGAACTGTTATGCGCGCGCCGGCGATCTCGCCAAGCCCGGCACCGCCGCGCTGATGAAAAAGGCCGGCTGCAAGCTCGTTCACATCGGCTATGAATCGGGCAGCCAGACGATCCTCGACAACATGAACAAGAAGTCGGGCGTCGAGAGCAATGTGAAGGCGCTTGAATATTGCCGCGAGGCGAAGCTGACGACGGCGGTGACGCTGATTGTCGGTTTTCCGGGCGAGACGAAACAGAGCGTGCGCGACACGTTCGAACGGTTGCGGGAATCGCCGCCCGATCTCTTCTTCGGCGGCGGTTTCAACACGCGCATGGTGTCGATGCCGGTGCTGCAGCCGGAGCCGCGACGCAAATACGGGCTCGTCACGCAGAGCGATCATTTGTCGTCGGCGCCCTATTGGCGTCATGACACGATGTCCTGCCATGAAGTGCCGAGCCTTCTGCGCTGGCTCAATCTCAGCCTCATCGAGGCGAAGGTCGCGCTCGAAGGAAGCCTCTTTTATTCGGGGCTGATGGGCTATGACCAGAAAGACCGTCAGGACCTGCTTGACTTCCAGTACGATCTCGTCAAGGGGTTCGGCCTTTTCAGCGGCGGCTTCTCGCTTGCGGGCGGCGCGCTGAAAACGATCCTCGGCGCGGATGTGAAGATGAAGCTGAAGGGCATGACGCCGGAAACGCCGATCGCCCAGCCGCAGATCATGATTCACCCCGAGCCGATCGGCTGACGGCCGGCCCATTCCGGCGCCGCCGATCTATCTTGCTCCCGCCGCGAAGGCGCGATAACCGCGCGCGATGATCCGCGTTGAGGAAATTCGCCTGCCGCTCGACCATGACGCGCCCGCCCTCAAGGCGGCGCTTCTCGCGCGCCTGTCGGTCGAGGCCGGCGATCTCCTCTCCTTCACCGTGTTCAAGCGCGCGGCGGATTCGCGCAACCGGAACGACATCCGTCTCGTCTACATTGTCGACGCGGCGGTGAAGGACGAAGCGGCGATCCTCAAACGCTTCGCGGGCGATCCCCATATCGGGGAAACGCCGGACATGCGTTTCAAGCCGGCGGCGACCGCGCCGGCCGGCGGGTTCAAGCGGCCGCTCGTCATCGGCTTCGGCCCCTGCGGCCTCTTCGCGGCGCTCATCCTCGCTGAAGCCGGCTACCGGCCGATCGTTCTTGAACGCGGCAAGGCCGTCCGTGAACGGACGGTCGACACGTTCAAATTCTGGCGCCAGCGCGTTCTCGATCCGGCCTCCAACGTCCAGTTCGGCGAAGGGGGCGCCGGCACTTTTTCGGACGGCAAGCTCTACAGCCAGATCCGCGATCCCGATCACCTCGGGCGCAAGGTGCTCGCTGAATTCGTCGCAGCGGGCGCGCCGGAAGAAATCCTTTACGTCGCGCGCCCGCATATCGGCACGTTCCGCCTCGTCTCGATGGTTGAAAACATGCGCGCCCGCATCGAGGCGCTCGGCGGGGAAATCAGGTTCGGCGCGCGCGTGACGGACGCCATCATCGCCGAGAAAGCCGGCGCCCGGCGGATCGAGGGCGTCGTGCTTGAAAGCGGCGAGACGATTGAGGCGAGCCATGTCGTCATGGCGCTCGGCCATTCCGCGCGCGACACGTTCGAGATGCTGCAGCGGCGCGGCGTCTTTTTCGAGCCGAAGCCCTTGTCGATCGGCGTCCGGATCGAACACCCGCAATCGATCATCGACCGCGCGCGTTACGGCAGGTTCGCCGGGAACAAGATATTGGGCGCCGCCGATTACCGCCTGTCGCATCAGGCGAAGAACGGCCGCACGGTCTATTCCTTCTGCATGTGTCCCGGCGGCACGGTCGTCGCGGCGGCCTCGGAAGAAGGGCGCCTCGTCACCAATGGCATGAGCCAGTATTCACGCAAGGAACGCAATGCCAATTCCGGTCTTGTCGTCTCGCTGACGCCGGACGATTTTCCGGGCGAGGTCAGCGAAAACCCGCTCGCCGGAATCGCTTTCCAGCGCCATTGGGAGGAAAAGGCCTACGCTGCTGGCGGGTCGACCTGGCGCGCGCCGGCGCAGCTTGTCGGCGATTTCCTGAAGAACATTCCGTCAACGGACCTTCGCACGGCCGAGCCGTCTTACAGACCGGGCGTCACGCCGACCGATCTGTCGCTCTGCCTGCCGGATTGGGCGGTTGAAGCGATCCGCGAGGCGCTTCCGGTCTTCGGGAAGAAGATCAAGGGTTATGACATGGACGACGCGGTGATGACCGGCGTTGAAACGCGCACGTCGAGCCCCGTCCGCATGACGCGCCGCGCCGACCATCAGAGCCGATCCGTAGACGGATTATTTCCGGCGGGCGAAGGCGCCGGTTACGCCGGCGGCATCTATTCCGCCGCCATCGACGGCATCAGAACGGCGAAAGCGCTCGCGGCGACTATCGCCGGCGGCTCCGTCTGATCGCGCGAATCCGCGGCGCGGGCGTCCCAATAGAGGGAATTTATTTCCAAGCAAGATCAACGGGTTGACCGTTTCGGCGTAAGTTATCCCCGTAGTTATCCCCCTACTTATCCCACCCCTTCGCGGCGGCCTTATGATCTCCGTCGTCCCGGATGCTGCGCGGCATGAAATGACGCGCTGCTGATCCGGGATCTGGTGAAACGGAAAGGGATCCCGTGTCTGCAAGGCGGCGCTGCGCGCCGCATCGCGCACGGGATGACGGAGGAGTTTGATTACGTCTGTTCATACGATGCGGCGCCGACTGGCGGAATGCGCCTGTCTTTCGACGGGC
>JAGRED010000126.1 GCA_020446725.1 Parvularculaceae bacterium
CACGGTAGAAACGACAGCGCCGTTCTTCAGCTATTCCGCGGCGATGATCGCAAGCGACTTTCCTTCCGGAAGGCCGCCGCTGACGATCCGCGTCGCGCAGCTCTCCGACAGGGTCGGCCCGGAAAAATGGGCGAGCGTCGATGTATGAGATTGCGCGGCGGCTGATCCGGCTTTTGCGGGTTGGGCGGTTTGCAAACGCCCCCCAAAATTAACCGCGCTCCCTTCATTTTATGGCAGGATCGCTTATCTATCTTTCGGGGTCGTCCCCTTAAGGTTGACGTTTTGCGGCCGAAAGGAGCCTTTTAAGCCTTGGCGAGAAACCCGTATAGCGTTCTTGGCGTCGTTCCGTCGGCGTCGGATGCGGACATTCGCGCCGCATTCCGGAAGCTCGCAAAACAATACCACCCCGACCGCAACAAGGACGACAAGAAGGCCGAGGAGAAATTCAAGGAAATCTCCGCCGCCTTCGACATCATCGGCGACGCCGACCGGCGCAAGAAATACGACCGCGGCGAAATCGACGAGCAGGGCCGCGAGCGCGCACATGCCGGTTATCGCCAATGGTCGGGCCCCGGTTCGCAAGGACCGGGGGCGCAGGGCCCTGGCGCTCAAGGCGCGGGCGCCTATGGTCCGGGCGGGCCGTTTTCCGGTTCCGGCTATACGGGCGGCTTCGCCAACAAGGGCGACTTCGACGATCTCGGCGACATCTTCGCCGATCTTTTCGGGCGCGGGCGCGCCGGCGGCGCGCAGGGCTTTGAACAGGCTGGCGCGATGCGCGGGCGCGATCTCAAATACCGCCTGGAGGTCGAGTTTCTCGACGCGGCGCGCGGCGCGAAAAAGCGCGTGACGATGCCGGACGGGCGCGTTCTCGACATCAACATTCCCGCCGGCGTCGATGACGGACAGACGCTGCGCCTTAAAGGGCAGGGCGAGCCCGGCGTTTCGGGCGGCCCGCCCGGCGACGTTTATGTCGAGGTCGCGGTGAAGCCGCATGCGCTGTTTGAACGCGTCGGCGACGACATTCATATCGAGGCGCCGATCTCGCTCAAGGAAGCGGTTCTCGGCGGCAAGATCACCGCGCCGACGATCGCCGGCGAGGTTGCGATCACCGTGCCGAAAAATTCAAGTTCCGGCGCCGTCCTGCGCCTCAAGGGACGCGGCGTCGCGCGCGAGGGCAAAAAACCCGGCGATCAATATGTGAAGCTCAAGATCATGTTGCCCGACGGCGGCGACGAAGAGCTTGAGGAATTCGTCAAGAGCTGGAGCGGCGGCGGCGCTGTTCCGCGCAAGCATTTCGCTGGCGTTTGACCCGGCCGTCTCGTAACCTCGCGCACGCTGATGAACGATCTCCTCGAAACCGCGGGTCCTGCGCATGGCGACGTCCCTTCGCGCAAATGGGAGCGCCTTGAATCATTTCTGAGCGGATTGGCGCCGGCGGCGGCGGCGAAGCTGTTCGTCGTGCTTGAAAGCGGCGGCGGCGCGGGCACCGGCGGACTTCCGGCTGCGACGGTGCTCGCATTTCTTCGCACGCGGCTTGTGTCGGACGGCGCGCCGTTTCCGCAGCGGCGCGCGAGCGCGCGCCGGCTCTTTTTTGCGCCTTTCGAGGATTTCTTCGTCTCCGGCCGCACAGGAAGAAAGCGCCGCGCGCGCATCGATC
>JAGRED010000127.1 GCA_020446725.1 Parvularculaceae bacterium
CGGCGTTGAAATCATCGCGGCCGATGCCGGTGCCGAGCGCGGTGATGAGCGTGCCGATTTCCTGGCTTGAAAGCATCTTGTCGAAGCGCGCGCGCTCGACATTGAGGATCTTGCCGCGCAGCGGCAGCACCGCCTGGTTCTCGCGGTTACGCGCCTGTTTCGCCGAACCGCCGGCCGAGTCGCCCTCGACGATGAAGAGTTCCGATTTTTCCGGATCGCGTTCCTGGCAATCCGCGAGCTTGCCGGGCAGCGACGAGACGTCAAGCGCCGACTTCCGGCGCGTCAGCTCGCGCGCCTTGCGGGCCGCTTCGCGCGCCATCGCCGCCTCGACGATCTTGCCGACGACCTTGCGCGCTTCGCCCGGATTTTCCTCAAACCATTCGCCGATCTTTTCGGCGACGACGCCTTCAACGACGGGCCGCACTTCGGACGAGACGAGCTTGTCTTTCGTCTGCGAGGAGAATTTCGGATCCGGCACCTTCACCGACAGAATGCAGGTCAGCCCCTCGCGCGCATCATCGCCGGTGAGCGAGATTTTCTCTTTCTTCGCAATGCCGGATTCGGCTGCGTAATTGTTGATGATGCGCGTCAGCGCGGCGCGATAGCCGGCGAGGTGCGTGCCGCCGTCGCGCTGCGGGATGTTGTTGGTGAAGCAGAGAACCTTTTCGTGATAGCTGTCGTTCCACCACATCGCGACATCGACGGTGACGCCGTCGCGTTCAGCCGAAAAGGCGATCGGCGCATCGATGAGCGGCGTTTTCGACTTGTCGAGATAGCGCGCATAGGCGACGAGGCCGCCCTCATAATAAAGTTTCTCCTCGCGCCTTTCGACATGACGGGCATCGACAAGCCGAATCGACACGCCGGAATTCAGGAAGGCGAGTTCACGCAGGCGATGTTCGAGCGTGTCGAAATCAAACTCCGTGCCGGTGAAAATCTTGTCGGACGGAAGGAACGTCACCTCGGTGCCGGTGGCCGACGAGTCGCCGACGACATCGAGCGGCTTTTCGGGAACGCCCATGCGGAAGCGCATGTAGTGTTCCTTGCCGGCGCGCTTGATCCGCAGATCGAGCCATTCGGACAAGGCGTTGACGACCGACACGCCGACGCCGTGCAGGCCGCCCGAGACCTTGTAGGAGTTCTGGTCGAATTTCCCGCCCGCATGAAGCTGGGTCATGATGACTTCCGCCGCCGACACGCCTTCGGTCGGGTGAATGTCGGTCGGGATGCCGCGGCCGTTGTCGCGCACCGTCACCGACCCGTCTTCGTTCAGCGAAACCTCGATATCGTCGCAATAGCCGGCGAGGGCTTCGTCGATCGCATTGTCGACGACCTCATAGACCATGTGGTGGAGGCCCGACCCGTCATCGGTGTCGCCGATATACATGCCGGGACGCTTGCGGACCGCATCGAGGCCTTTCAGAACCTTGATCGAGTCGGCGCCGTAGCCTTCCGGGTTGTCTTGTTTCGCGGCGGTGTTCGCCATGGTCATTTCGTCCTGATGCTAGCCGATTTCGCAAACGACGCCGTTCGATACGTTGAACGCCTGCGCGCGCGTGCGCCAGGCGTCGAACAGCGACGCGTCCGTGCCGGTCATGAAACACTGAAAGTCGAGATCGTCGAGAATGTCGAAAAGCGCCGCGCGGCGCGCTTCGTCGAGATGCGCGGCGATCTCATCGAGAAGAAGCACGAGCGGCGCGCCGTCGGGCTTGAGCGAAAGCGCGCGCGCATTGGCGAGAACGAGGCCGATCAAGAGCGCCTTTTGCTCGCCGGTCGAGCACAGCCGCGCCGGCCGGCCTTTCGCGCGATGCGTGACAAGGAGATCGCTGCGGTGCGGACCGACAAGCGCGCGTCCCGCCTCAGCATCCGCGCGGCGGTTCGATTTCAGCCGCGCGAGAAATTCCTCTTCAACCTCGGCGGCCGGCTGATAGGCGAGCGCCGCTTCGATTGCGCCTTCAAGCGCGATATCGGCGGCCGGAAACGCCGCGCCCTCGTCTTCAACCGCGGCGGCGACAAGCGCGCCGGCCATATCGCGGCGGGCGGCGGCTAGCGCCACGCCGTTCTCAGCCATCTGTAATTCAAGCGCAGCGATAAACGCCTCATCGCGGCTTCGCTCATCGAGCAGCCGCTGCCGCTGGCGCATGGCGGTTTCGTAGCTGGACGACACGCGCGCCATCGCCGGATCGAGCGCCATCGCCATCCGGTCGAGAAACCGGCGTCGCTCGCCGGCGCCCTCCATGAAAAGGCGATCCTGCGCGGGCGTCAGCCAGATGAGGCGAAGACAATCCGCGAAGGCCGAGGGGCCGGGCGCCGTCGCGCCGTCGATCCGGCACCGGCGCCGGTCAACATCGCGATCAACGCCGCCGCCGACACCGATGGCGCGTTCATCATCGCCCGCGTCCAGCCGCGCCGAAACGGCCCAGCCGCCAGCGCCGTCTAGGCGCGGCAATTCGTCAAGCCGCGCATTGCGAATGCCGCGTCCCGGACCGAAGAGCGAGATCGCTTCAAGTATGTTCGTCTTGCCGGCGCCGTTCGGTCCCGACAGGGCTACAGGCCGACCGTCAAGATCAAGCTCCAGCCGCTCGTAACACCGAAAATCGCTGAGCGTCAGGCGCCGGAATCGCGCACGCTGGCGCGGCGCGACGTCCGTCCACGCCGCGTCGTCATCCATTTTGCGGATCGCCGACTCTCTCAACATTTCGCACCGGCCCTCAGACGCGCAATGGCATCAACACGTAAAGCGCGCGCGGGTCGTCCTCATCCGTCACAACACTGGGGCTCGCCGGATCAGCAAGGCGGAATGTCATCGTCGCGCCTTCGATCTGACCAGCGATATCCAGCAGGTAACGGGCGTTAAAGCCGATTTCGAGCGGATCGCCGCTGTAATCGACCGACAACTCTTCAAGCGCGCTGCCCGCTTCCGGATTGTTCACCGTCAGGCGCAGCCGGTCATTCTCGATCGCCATCTTGATCGAGCGCGTGCGGTCGGCGGAAATCGTCGCGACGCGGTCGACGGCCTGCGCAAAATCCTTGGTTTCAGCGTGAAGGACGTTCGAATTGCCCTTCGGAATGACGCGCTCGTAATCCGGAAACGATCCGTCGATGAGCTTCGACGTCAGGTGCCCCGCGCCGAAACCGAAACGGATTTTCGTTTCCGAAACAGCGATATCAACGGTTTCTTCGGCATCGGCGAGCAGTCGGCCGATCTCGGCGACCGCCTTTCGCGGCACGATGACGCCCGGCATTTTTTCAGCGCCTGACGGCAACGGCGCTTCAAGCCGCGCAAGCCGGTGCCCGTCCGTCGCCGCGGCGCGCAGAAGCTTTTGCGCGCCGTCAGTGACCGCGTGAAGATAGACGCCGTTGAGGTAGTAGCGGGTTTCCTCCTGCGACATCGCAAATCGCGCCTTGTCGAAGAGGCGCACCAGATCCTGCGTTGAGACGGCGAACCGCACGTCGAGATCGGATGTCGAGAGGGTCGGGAAATCTTCTTCCGGCAGGACCGCGAGCGCGAATTGCGAGCGCCCGGCCGACACCTGGAGGCGCCCTTCATCCTGAATGAGTTCGAGGCGAACCTGCGCGCCTTCCGGCAGGCGCCGGACAATTTCGTAAAGCGTCAGCGCGGATACCGTCGTCGAGCCCTTGCGCGCGACATCGGCCGGCGCCGTTTCAGAAATCTCAATGTCGAGATCGGTCGCCGTCAGCATCAGCGCGCCGCCATCGGCCTGCAGCAGAACATTGGAAAGGATCGGGATCGTGTTGCGACGTTCGACAACGCTCTGGACATGCCCCAACGCCTTCACGAGGGCTGACCGTTCGATAGTAACCTTCATGCTGCCGCGCTCTTCCAAAATCTGGCGGCGGCGCAAGATCAAAGCGCTCTTGAGGGCGCTGTTTCCCATGCCGCCGGATGCGTGAAGCGGGCGTCAATCGGAGCCTTGACGTAAGACGCCTGGATCTTCCGAAATCCGCCCGCGGAATCGAACGGCGAGTATAGGCCGAAACCGCCCCCGAAGGCCAGCGAAAGCAAGCCCGGAAAGCCCTGTGGAGCGCTCGAAAAAACGGCGTTCAAGCCTTTGATCCGGCGAGCTCTTCCGCATCGAAATCGGCGCCGATCGCGACCTTGATCGCAGCGACCCCGGCCTGGAACGCCTTGTCCCTGACGATGAGCGCTTCGGCGCGATTGAAAGACGACATTGCGGTCGTGTGATCGCGGCCGAGAACGCGCGCGATCCGCGGATAGCTTTCAGCCAGAACGGTCCGCGCGACATAGACGAAGGCGTGCCGCGCCCGCGCGATCCGCTGCGGCTGGGCGCGGCCGCGGATCTCATCCGGCGAGATGTCGAATGCGCCAGCCGCCGCATCGAGCGTTTCATCGAGCGAGGCCTTGCGGCGACGTTCGCCGAGACGCGCCTTGAGGGCGGCCATGGCCTCGTTCGGACCGATTTCGACGGGCTGGTCCCTGTAGACAAGGGCGAGCTGCTTGAAGGCGCCGATGCATTCGCGCATCGACGAGGAGAAAATGCGCGCGATGAGATCGAGCGCCTCATCCGTGATCCTGCAGCGGATATCCGCATTGTCGCGATGTTTGACGAGCACGTCGCGGCGGAGCGTCTCGCCGCCCGGCGACACGCGCACGGCGAGGCCGCCGGCGAGCCGGTCGGTCAGCCGCTCGTTGACGCCCGCCCTTGCAAGCGCCGCCGGCGGCAATTCGCCGGCGACGATCAGCTGGCGTCCCGCGCTGACGATCGCGTTCATCAGATTGAGCGCCTCGTCAAGCGTGCGCTTCTTGCCGGCGAGAAGATGGATGTCATCAATCATGACGAGATCATGCGACAGGAAATCGCGCTGCAGATTCATGGTCGAATTCGACAGCAGCGCGCCGACGCATCCGTTCTGCATGTTGTTATGCGTCAGATAAGCGCAGCGTCCGCCCGGAAACCGGCGCGACCATTCATTGCCGCACGCTTGCAGCAAATGCGTCTTGCCGACGCCCGACGGCCCGAAAAAATAGATGATCTCGCGCGGCGCATTCTCAATGAATATCTGGCGCGCCGCCGCGGCGGCGACTTCGTTCGTCTCATCGACGGCGAGCGTTTCAAACGTCATGCGCGGATCGAGCGGCGTCGCGATCTCGTCGAGCGTCGGCGCCCAGCGATCCGGGCGCGAGGCGGTCTGCGCTTTTGCAGCGCCGTTGATGCCGATAGTCGCGCGAAGCGCGGAGGCGCCCGGCGCGGTCGCGGCAACCCTGGCGGCGCCGGCGCTCAAGCCGTCCCGCTTAATGAAAAGGAGCCGACGGATGGGATAAACATCCTCGCTCCAGGCGCGCAAAAGTCCCGGTTTGAATTGCTGATCAAGGCGGTCGCGACGCAGGTCGGACTCGGTCGAAAGCGTGATGGTGCCATCGCACGCATCGTCAAGCAGCAGATCCGAAAACCACGATTTGTAAACCGCCGCGCCGTACCGCTTGATCAATGTTTCCCTGAAAATCTCAAAGCTCTCTTCCGCCGAAGAGGCGTTATCTGATTTCATTGTAGATAGCCCCAAGTCTCGAATTCCGCCAATGACGAAACAACGCGCACGAGCTTATGTCGCCGGCTGTCCGCCCCACGATTGAGAATGTCGCCCGACCGCCAGGCGACGTTCAAATTGTCAGGAAGTCGCCGTCAATAACAAACGTTTGAGAACAATAGAATTCACGCCGGCGCCGATCACAGAATGCTCTCCCCAATCAGCAAAAGTCCGGCGCATCAGAAGCCCCTTATTCCTGGCGCCCTGGCGCCGTTTGTTTTCAGCTTTCCGCGGAAATCTGCGCGGAGCGAATTGACAGAAACACTCGAACCGAAGTGACGGAACGCAGAAGTCAGAAATTCGTCCGTGTCCGTCGTAATGTGAATTTGATCGTAGCTCCCGGCTTCGCTCGTGTAAATAGATTAGCCGTCGAATCTTCTCTCTTTTTTGGCGAACCGGCGCATTGACAATTCACACATCGCGCCAAAACAAAAACTTAGCGTTTGCGCCGATAAACACGGTGGAAAATTCTTTCGGCGCGCAAACTTTGCGTCAGGCAAACCGTGCGCTTTCAAGCGTTGAGACGCAAGCCCAAATCGCACGCGCGCGCATGAACGAAATTCGGCCTCGCAGCGATGACTGCGAGGCCGAAAATCAATCCTGAATTCTCAAGAGTTTAGGCTGAGATCGCCTTCACGCGCGCGGCGAGACGAGAAATCTTGCGCGCAACGGTCGACTTGTGCGCGACGCCTTTCGTCACCGCCCGTTGAAGTTCCGGCTGCGCCGCCTTCAGCGCAGCGGCGGCGGCGGATTTGTCGCCCGATGCGATCGCCTCTTCAACCTTGCGCACATAGCTGCGCACGCGCGAGCGGCGCGCCTTGTTCACCGCCGTGCGCTTCGCGATCTTGCGCACCATCTTTTTCGCCGACGACGTGTTCGCCATGGATCCTGCTTCCGTAGGCCGCCGAAAGCGGCCAAAATCAATGATTAACCAGCGCGCGCCCAAAGCGAGGGCGCCGAATGAGGCGCGGCTTATAGCCCCGTGAGCGGAGGGCGTCAACGACATCTGAACGCTGGCGCGCAGCGCCGTCGCCTAGCGCTGGCAGGCGCCGCAATAGAAGGTCGAACGGCCCGACTGAACGATCCGGCGCACCGGCCGCGCGCAGGCCGGACAGGGCGCCCCCTCGCGGTCGTAGACGCGGAAACGGTGCTGGAAATAGCCGAGCGAACCGTCCGATGCGGCGAAATCCCGCAAGGAAGAGCCGCCGGCCTCTATCGCCTCTTCAAGGATGCGCCGGATCGCGGCCCACAGCGCCTCGACGCGCGTGGGCCCTAAAGACGCCGCCGTCCGGCGCGGCGATATCCCAGCCTCGAACAGCGCCTCGCAGACATAGATGTTGCCGAGGCCCGCAATAAGGCCCTGATCGAGAAGGGCCGCCTTCATCGGCGCGCGCCGTCCGGCCAGCGCGCCCGCCAGCACGGCCGGCGTAAAGGCCGCCGTCAGCGGTTCCGGCCCCATCCCTTCGAAATGGCGCGACCGATCAAGCTGCGCCGTCGATACGAGATCCATGAAGCCGAAACGGCGCGGATCGTTGAAGTCGATGCGGGCGCGCCCGGCCGGGCCGTTCATGAAAAAAACGACATGATCATGGGCCGGATTGACGCCGCGCGCGTGATGGAAGTCGCCGGGGCGGATCGCCGCGCCTTCGGGCGATACGGTGAAACGCCCGGACATGCCGAGATGCATGACGAGGCTTTCGCCGGACGCCAGCGCCCCGAGGAGATATTTGCCGCGGCGATCGAGGGTTTCGAGCCGGACGCCTTCAAGCCGGGCGGCGAAATTGCGCGGCAGCGGAAAGCGCAGATCAAGCCGTCGCGTCTCGACGCGTTCAAAAACCGCGCCTTGCATGTATGGCGCAAGGCCGCGGCGAACGGTTTCGACTTCAGGAAGCTCCGGCATGCGCGCTTCCA
>JAGRED010000128.1 GCA_020446725.1 Parvularculaceae bacterium
AGGTCGGAAGAAGGGAGTATCGCATGAACGGAAATATCGGCGGCGACGCGACGCGCATTCCCCGGTCGCGCGAATTTCCACTTTGCGGATTATCCGCACAAATCCGCGACAACCCGCATACGGCCTCAGTTCAAAGGGGGGCTCGCGACGGAAACATTCCGGAAAATGCGGCGGATTTTTCGCGCAATCGGCGAAAAACGCATAGAGCCGTCGGGAATCGCTCCGCCGCCCTAGCTGCTCTCCGCCAGAAAAGAGAGCTGCTGGATCATCGCGCTTCGCTGCGCCTCGTTCTGGTCGGTAAGGCGTGTCGGATAATCGCCGGTGAAGCAGTGATCGGTGAAAGCGGGCGCCGTCTCGTCGCGCGGTCCCTTGCCGAACGCCTCGTAAAGCCCGTCGAGCGACAGGAAGGCGAGGCTGTCGACGCCGATTTCGGCGCGGATTTCCTCGACCGTCATCTTGCTGGCGATCAGCTCTTCCTTCGACGGCGTGTCGATGCCGTAAAAATCCGGATAGAGGATCGGCGGACAGGCGATGCGCATATGCACTTCCCTGGCGCCGGCGTTGCGCAGCATCTGCGTGATCTTCCGCGATGTCGTTCCGCGCACGATCGAATCGTCAATCAGCACGATGCGCTTGCCTTCGATTGCGCCGCGATTGGGCGCGTGTTTTCGCGCGACGCCCGCCTCGCGAATGCGCTGTTCGGGTTCAATGAAAGTGCGGCCGATGAAGTGGCTACGAATGAGCGCCTGTTCGAAGGGAAGCCCGGAGGCCTGCGCATAACCGATGGCGGCGGGCACGCCGGAATCGGGGATCGGCGCAACCATGTCCACTTCACACGGCGCTTCCTGGGCGAGCCGCTTGCCGAGTTTCTTGCGCAGTTCGTAAACGCTGTTGCCGTCAACGATCGAATTCGGGCGCGCAAAATAAATCAGTTCGAAAATGCATGGCCGCGCCGGATCGGACGACGGAAAGACCTGGCGGCTTTCCACCTCGCCATTCGCCTTGCAGATGACGATTTCGCCCGGCCGAATGTCGCGGACAAACCGCGCGCCGATGAGATCGAGAGCGCAAGTTTCCGAAGCCAGAACCGGCTTGCCGTTGAGGGAGCCGAGAATGAGCGGGCGGATGCCGACGGGATCGCGCACGCCGATCAGCGCATCCTTCGTCAGCACGACGAGCGCGTAGGCGCCCTCAACCTGCTTCAGCGCGTCGATCAGCTTGTCGAGCATCGAAAGCTGGTGCGAGCGGGCGGTCAGCTGAAGGAAGACTTCCGAGTCGGACGTCGTGTGGAAGATCGCGCCGCGCTGAACGAGTTCGGCTCGCAGCTTTTTCGAGTTGGTCAGGTTTCCGTTATGCGCAAGCGCGATGCCGCCGCGATCGAGATCGGCGTAGAGCGGCTGCACATTTCTCAGAATGGTCGCGCCTTGCGTCGAATACCGCGTATGGCCGATCGCCGCGACGCCCTTGACGCGGTCAAGCGTCGCCTGGTCGGAAAAATTGTCGGAAACGAGACCGAGATGGCGTTCGGAATGAAACTGTTCGCCGTCATAGCTTGCGATGCCGGCGGCTTCCTGTCCGCGATGCTGGAGCGCATGAAGACCGAGCGCCGTCAGCGCTGCGGCGTCGGGCGTTCCGATGACGCCGAAAACGCCGCATTCTTCATTGAGCGTCGGTCCTCCGAGAAGCGCGTCGAATTCCTGCGTGCGGCGGTAACGCGCGCCGAGCTTCCTCAGGCGGCGTGCGGCGACAGCGGCGAAATCAGCGTTCGGGTTGACCATCGCTCGTCGCTTCCTCCTTCAGAATGTCAGCAATCGGATCGGTTGAAGACTTCGGCGCGCTTTCGTCATTCGTCGTCACCGTCGTCACGATTTCTTTCAGACTTGATCGGTCGCGACCATCATACCCTTCGACGGCGGCGTTGCGCGGCTTTCCCGATTCTGCAGCGCGAAGATCCCGGTTCGGCGGCGCAAACTGTTCAAAAAATCCGGCGGACGCGGCCGCTACCGGAAGAAGCATCGCCTTCCTCACCGCGTCGGGCTGATTCGCCTCATCGAGATAATAACCGTAGCCGAGAAAGCCAAGGCCGATCAGCGCCAGCGCGCGCAGGGCGCCGAACGCGCCGCCGCCGATGCGGTCAAACCGTTTCAGCTTCGCCGACAGCTTCATGCGGCTCATCCCTTTGTGCATCAGGAAATACGCCGCGAAAAAGGCGACCAACCCGATGACGCCCGACAGAGCCGTCGACAGAAGAAAGGAACCGTCCCCGAGGGCGGCGGCGACAGGCTTGAGGCTAAGCCAGCCGGCGAGGCCGCCAAGGATCAAGGCGCCGAGCGTCGCCAGCTCCCTGACCGCGCCGCGCACCGCGGCGAAAAACACCGACACGCCGACAATGACGATTACGAGCGCGTCAAACCCTGTCATTCTACACCCGTCGCCCAAACTGAACCCGAGCCGCCTATCCGCCAGCCGCCCGGATTGCGTCACTCCTTATCCGCGAACACCGCGGCGCTCAACCTTCGCAGCGCCTGATCCAGCCGATAAGCTCAGCGAGCGTTTCCGCATTCACGATATTGAGCGATTCGGCCTTGGCGCCCGCCGGCGCGAGCGCGCCTGCAAAGCCGAGCTTTTGGGCCTCTTTAAGGCGGGCGTCCGCCTGGTTGACCGGCCTCACGGCGCCGGACAGCGCGACCTCGCCGAAGACGACATAGGTCTTGGGGATCGGGCGGTCGAAAAGGGAGGAGCAAAGCGCTGCGGCGGCGGCGAGGTCGGCCGCGGGTTCGGCGATCCTGAGGCCTCCCGCGACATTCAAAAAGACGTCATGGCGCCCGAAATCGAGCCCGCAACGCGCATCGAGGACGGCGAGCAACATGGAAAGGCGCGCGCCGTCCCAGCCGACGACCGCCCGCCTAGGGGCCGCCAGCGTCGACGGCGAGACGAGCGCCTGAATTTCAACGAGGACGGGCCGCGTCCCCTCAACCCCGGCGAAGACCGCCGCGCCCGGGACCGGCTCTCCGGGTTCCGACAGGAAGAGTTCGGACGGGTTGGCGACCTCGCGAAGTCCCTCGCCCGTCATTTCAAAGACGCCGATCTCGTGCGCCGCGCCGAAACGGTTCTTGACCGCCCTCAGAAGGCGGAAGGAGCGCCCCTGCTCGCTTTCGAAATACAGGACCGCATCGACCATATGCTCAACGACGCGCGGCCCGGCGATCTGACCATCCTTGGTCACGTGCCCGACGAGCAGCATGACCGACCCCGATCCCTTGGCGAAGCGGATCAGTTCCTGCGCGCAGGCGCGGACCTGCGTGACCGTGCCGGGCGCCGCCGGAAGGGCGTCAGACCACAGGGTCTGGATCGAATCGATGATGACGACATCCGGCCTGTCGGCCTTCAGCGTCGCGAGGATGTCACGCAGGGCGGTCGCGGCTGCGAGCCCGACGGCCGCATCGGCAAGGCCAAGCCGTTGCGCCCTCAGGCGGATCTGCGCCGTCGCCTCCTCGCCCGAAATATACGCGACTTTCGCGCCGCCCCGGGCGAGCCCCGCCGCGATCTGGAGGAGCAGGGTCGATTTGCCGACGCCCGGATCGCCGCCGATGAGGAGCGCCGATCCCGGCACGAGGCCGCCGCCGCAGGCCCGGTCGAATTCGGCGTTGCCGGTCAGAAGACGCGGTTCGAACTCGCCGCCGCCCTTCAGCGATACAAGGTCGAGCGCTTTGCCCTTGCCCCCTTTCGAGGCGGCGGAGCCCGGCGGACCCGCCTCCATGGTCTCGGCGACAATGGTGTTCCATTCCCCGCAGGCGTCGCACCGGCCCTGCCACTTGCCGTAAACGGCGCCGCAGGCCTGGCAAACATGGCTTTCATTCTGGCGGGCCACCCGTCACTCCGAAATCAATTTAAAATTCCTCTAGACGATGCCGGCGGCGCACGTGAAGACTCGATCAACAAACAAGACGACGGGAGGTCGATGGCCAATAATGTGCGCAGGCTGAGGGTCGCGTTCCTGTTGACCCCTTCGGATTTCGCACGGCGCCTGCGCGCCGACCCCATTGATGTCGAGCGGATGGAGGCCGCGGGCTATCGCCTGACGCCGGAATGGATCGAGGCCGTTGCGCGTGCGCTCGGCGTCTCACCCGAAACGGTGACTGATCCAAATCTCAATTTGAACGCGTTGACCCGCAAGACGCCGCCGGCGCAGCAGGCCCCGCCGGTCTGTCCCGTCGCCACCCGCTACGCCATTCTCGCGCTGACAGCGAAATTCGCCGGCCTCAAATTCGCGCGGGACATCGATGACGACAGCCTGGCGCGCGCTGTGTTGAACTTCTTCGCCTTCGTCGAGAGCGCGGATGAGCCAGGGCGCGCCAACGATCTCACTCGTCAGAAGCGAGCTCTTCAAATAGCTGTTTTAACAATCCTTCAAGCCCGCGGCTTTGTCCCCGGTCCGACGTTTGAGACAGAGCTTCAAGATGCTCTTCCGGGAGCGATGGAGATGATGCGTCGCTTCGCGGCGATTGATGGCGCGCCGGCAGGAGGATGACATTATCGTGCTGGCGCTTGTCGAAAATCGCGCGCAACCGCAGATATAAGGTCAGGGCTTTTTCCCGGTCGCCCATTGATCCCTCTCCCAACGCGCTGTCCGCGCGCGCAGTCTCCCCAAGCGTGGGAACCTACCGTCGCAACCCGCTGATGCGCAAGGCGGCGTTAGTGATTCGTTTACGCCCGGAGCCGATTCTTCCTGTTCGCGGCCGCAAGAAGGCCCGACAAGGGAGCGTTAACCATGAAAAAATCGCTGAAGAAGGAGCAGATCGAGCTTCTTCGTTTCGAGAAACAACTTTTGACGCTGGGTTCCGGCCTTGCAGTCCTTTCCGCCAGTGCGGGCGCGGGGGCGGCCAATGTGGTCGGAGATTTCGCCAACGAGCATGTCGCGGAGATGCAAGTCGCCTATCTGAAGCTTGTCGAAACCGTGCAGGCCGCGCATGATGCGGTTGAAGCGAGCGCTGTCAGCGCCGGCGTCGATCTGCTTCAGGCGCGCGGACAGCCGAAGGCGAGCGTTCTGGAGGCGGCCCTATCTCTATTTGGGATGCGCTGACGATCGGATTTTACGCCGCGTCCGTTCTGGTCGCGGTCACGGCGGCCCATTGGTGCGGATCGCCGCATATCGCAAAAGCCTCGCGCGTATCGGGGCTTATCTACATTGCGTCCATGCTGATCTGGGCGACGGGCATGGATGGCGGCGCGTGGCGTTACGCCATCCTGGATCTGTTCGCGCTCGCCTATTTTTACGGCAAGTGGACCGCCCGGGTGCCGCAGCACCGCCAGTTCCACTTCCTGATGATGCTGAGCTATCTCGCATCGACTTGCTTCTTCGCCTTTCGGAGCGCTGTCGGCGTGTTTCCGATCGATGCGTTCGGCATGTCGGAATGGTGGTACGAGCTGATCAGCAATGTGCTCTTCGAACTCGAACTGCTTTTCATCATCATCTATGCTCTTCTTTACCGTCGCGCGCGCACCGATCGGCGTAAATTCAAGATGGATTCAACTCGCTGGGTGGAGCGCGTCAGCAATGCCCGAAAGAATTTTTTCCGCGGGCCGCCCTGAAGGGGAAACCCTATGTCGGATCCTAGTCTGAATTCGCTCAACCCATATCTGAACGGACTATACGCCCCGGTGCGCGAAGAGGCGTCGGCGCGCGACCTGCCTGTTATCGGCGAAATTCCAAAAGATCTGCACGGGGCCTATTTCCGCAACGGACCAAATCCGATGTCGCCGCCGTCGGGCATGCATCACTGGTTCGACGGCGACGGCATGCTGCACGGCGTCTGGTTTGAAGATGGCCGCGCGCGCTACGCCAATCGATATGTGCGCACAGCCGATTTCGAGGCGGAGCTTGAAGGGTCCGACGCAATGCCCGGCATCTTCGCGCCGTCACGGCGCGTCGACGGCAGGCGCACATATTATAAAGACACCGCCAACACCGATGTCATCGTTCACAACGGGCGGCTGCTCGCCTTGTGGTATGTGTCCGGACAACCCGTTGCGGTCGACGCCGAGACGCTTGAAACAATCGGCGTTGAGGATTTCGGCGGCGACCTTCCGAATAATGTTTCAGCGCATTCCAAGGTCGATCCTCGAACCGGCGAACTCGTCTTCTTCGACTATTCCCTTTATGAGCCGAAGATGTCGTACGGAACGATTTCCACCGACAACCGATTGATCCATTTTCAGGAAGTATCCGTTCCCGGGCCGCGCCTTCCGCATGACATGGGGCTGACGGAAAATTACGTCATCCTGCATGACCTGCCGGTCGTCTTCACCGACAGCGCCATTCGCAACAGGCTCTGGCAAATCCATGTCGCCGATCTTCCAACGCGTTTCGGCGTTGCGCCGCGCAAGAGCGGCGATGTGAAATGGTTCGAGTTCCCGACATCCTACATCTATCATGTGATCAATTGCTGGGAGGAAGGCGACGACGTCGTCATGGCCGCCTGCAAGATGGTCCCGAACGGCTTTGAACCGGATGTCGCATCATTCGGTCCCTATGCGCCGATGGCGACGGTGCTGGCCTTGCGCGCGCAGCCGTTCCTTTGGCGCATGAACATGAAGACCGGAAAGGGCGCCGAGACGCAGATCGACGATGGCCTCAGCGAATTTCCGGTCGTCAATCTCGATCATTCGACCGGGAAAGCCCGGTGGTCCTACCACGTCGTCATGGATGATTGCGTGCTGCAGCGTTTTTCAGCGCTGCGCAAATACGACCTGACAACGGGAGTATCGGAAGATCATACCTTCGGCGCCGGCGTATTCGGCTCCGAACCTGCTTTCGCACCGACCGGCCCCGGCGAGCTTGACGGTTGGCTGGTGACAATTACGACGGATCTCGACGGAAATTCGGAAGCGAGAATTATTGATCCGAAAAATTTCTCATCGCCGCCCGTCGCGCGCATCAAGCTGCCAAAGCGCGTTCCGGCCGGATTCCACGCGACGTGGGCGAAGGCCGGATGACCAACAAGGAGCAGAAACGAAAACCGGCGCCGTAGGGGCGCCGGTCGAATTCATTCAATTTGTCTGAGGCTATTCGTCGGTGTCGTCGGAAATGACGGGCCCGGAATCGAGGCCTTTGGCTTCTTCGTCGCGATCGACGAATTCAATGACGGCCATCGGCGCATTGTCGCCATGGCGGAAGCCCGCTTTCATGATCCGAATATAGCCGCCGCTACGCTCGGCGTAACGCGGCCCAATCGTATCAAAAAGCTTCTTGGCTTGCGTTTCATCGCGAAGGCGCGCGACGGCGAGGCGACGAAGATGCAACGCGCTCTTCGGATTCTTGTTCGCTTTCTTCGCCATCGTCACATATTTCTCGACGATCGGGCGAAGCTCCTTTGCTTTCGGCAAAGTCGTGGTGATCTGTTCGTGCTTGATCAGCGCCGCGGCCATATTGGCGAACATCGCTTTGCGATGCTCATGCGTGCGGTTCAATTTTCTGAGCGCAAAACCGTGGCGCATTTTTCATTCTCCGTTCGGCCGGGCGCTTCTCAGCGGCCGGCGCTTATTTACTGCTCGTACTTCTTGGCCAGTTCTTCAATGTTTTCCGGCGGCCAATCCGGCACATCCATGCCGAGATGCAGTCCGAGCGCGGCAAGCACTTCCTTGATTTCGTTCAGCGACTTGCGGCCGAAGTTCGGCGTGCGCAGCATTTCGGCTTCCGTCTTCTGGATGAGGTCGCCGATATAAACGATATTGTCGTTCTTGAGGCAGTTCGCCGAGCGAACCGAAAGCTCAAGCTCATCGACCTTCTTGAGAAGCGCTGGGTTGAACGGGAGCTCTTCTCGCGCGCCGCCGCCGAGGTCTTTCTTCGGCTCGTCGAAATTGACGAAGATCTGGAGCTGGTCCTGAAGAATCCGCGCCGCGTAGGCGGCAGCGTCTTCCGGCGATAGCGAGCCGTCCGTTTCGACGTCGAGGATCAGACGGTCATAGTCGAGCACCTGTCCTTCGCGCGTATTTTCAACGCGATAGGCGACGCGCTTCAC
>JAGRED010000129.1 GCA_020446725.1 Parvularculaceae bacterium
AAAATGGCGCGAGTGACGGGGCTCGAACCCGCGACCTCCGGCGTGACAGGCCGGCACTCTAACCAACTGAGCTACACCCGCGCATCCCGTTTTTCGGGAGCCCGGTGGATAGTCCGCGCCCGCCCCGAGGTCAAGCGGCGAATGCGGAGATCAGGGGCAGTTCTTAGGGTTATCGGCGAGGGCGGCGACGCCCCCTTGGGAATAGGCCTCGGAAAGGATTTCAGGCGGCGAAAAGAGGCCTGTTTCGCGGCCCCAATCGAGCGCCCCAGACCCTTGAGCGTATATGCACCGGCCAGCCGACCGATAGGCCTCAATCACCGCCTTTTCCGCCGCGATATCGTTCGTTCCGGGATAGGCGAGCGAAAGCCCTTCTGACGCGGCGGCCGTAAAGAGGGCCGGCCGCGACGAGAAGACGAGCGCATTCGCCGGAAGGATCGCGCGATAAAGGCGCGCCTGATCCGCGACATAGGAACGATAGGCCTGGTCTTGAAGTAAATCCGTTGCGCTGATTGCGGCGCCGGCGCCGATCGCGGCGGCGCTAGCGAGACCAAGCAGCCGCGCACGAACGGACGACATGCGCAGTGCGAAGGCGAGCGACAATGCCGCGACGATCGCGGCGAGGCAAAGTTGCGGATAAAGATCGAGCGGGATCTGCAACGGCCCCGGCGTCATGCTTGACAAACGCAACGCCAAAAAGGCGAGCCCGCTGGCGACCATCGCGATCATCGCCGGCCGCGCCCCATTTCCAGAAGCCGCGACGACGGCGCGCAGTTCGAGCGCTGCAATGATGGAAATGAACGGAAGCAGCGGCAACAGAAAGCGTGCGTTCAGTCCTAACCCTGAATCAGTTTCATTGAATGCGTAAAGCGCCGCGAGTGCGCCAGCGGCGGTTATCAAGAGCGCCTCGCCCCGACCAAGCGCGCCTCGAAAGAAGCGCATCAGCGGCAGAAGCAGCAACGGAGCGAAAGGAATGCTTTCGAGCAGGGCCTTCTTTGAGAAGCCGTAAAACGATAGCTGCCCCCATTCATTGCGCATGATGCCGTATTGGCGATCGAGGTGGGCGTAGGACTGCGCATCGACGAGTGAATACCAGAAGCCGTGCGCAACTGCGAAAACACGTTCCGCCGCTGCGGCCACGACAACAAGGACAACGCCAAGGGCCAGCATCCACCACCGGCGCGGAAGCGGAAAAGCGCGCCGAACGTCGAAAATGAGGACGGCCGCAAGCAGCGCCGCCGCAAGCAAGGCGAGCGGCGCGAAATCCGAAACGTCATTGGCGGCGACGCCGTTCTCATAGGAAAAGATCGCGAAGGCGCCGTCCTTGACGCCGTTCAACAATGCCGCACCGACAAGGCCGATCAAAGCGGCTGCTGCGAATTTCAGCGACACCACGCGCGTCTTCCCGGCGCAAAAGAGCCGCAGCCAGAAAATCACGGCGGGCGCCAGCACAATCATGTCGATGCGGATCGTCTGGCCGAGCCCGATAAGCAAACCAGCCGCAACCGCCGCCCGGCCGTCGTCCCCCTCTCCTGCCGCGAGCGCGCGTTCGATGACGGCGAGCGCGACGGCGAGCGCCAGCATATGCGGCCAGATCGCAAATGCGTAAGTCGACCAATAGGTCGACAGCATCAGCAGCGCGGCGGCGAAGGTAGCCGTGCGTTCATCGGCGCCGGCCCGCAGGGCGATCCTGAACGTCAGAAGTAGAACGGCGAACGCCGCGAGCGCATTGACGAGCGTCAGCCCCTTTATGCCGAGCGCTTTGTAAAATGGCGCAGCGATGAGCGCGTATCCGGCTGGATATTGAGGCGCGAGACGGCCGGGCGATTCAACCTGTTTTGCAAAAGTCATGTCGAGCGCCGGCGCGCCGGCGACATCGAATTGCTGAAATGCGAACGCGCCTTCGTCCGCCATCGCCTGTGCGGCTCGGACGTAGAAGTATTCATCGACAGTGAACGGCCCTGTCGATGAAAGGAGCCAGACCGCCATCACCGCCAGAAAAGCGCATGCGGCGAGACCGCGCGCTGAAAACAATGCAAAGCCTTGCGTCCTCTTCGTACTGAGAACCTGACTAACCATGCGCCGCGCTCCGTCGGGCGACGCTAGGGACCGGCCGTTAAGATTGCGTCAACCAAACCGGCGTCAGAGACGGTCCGGTCCGACGCGGATCACGGCCTTACCGAAATTCTCGCCGTGGAAAAGGCCGATAAATGC
>JAGRED010000130.1 GCA_020446725.1 Parvularculaceae bacterium
CGGAACTGATCAAAGAAAAGACGCCGCGCCCGTTCTTCTGGAATTCTTGCTGGGACACCTCGGCGATGACGCCGGGAAAGCCGTTCCGCATGATCACACCGGATCGCAAGGGCGTCGGCGTCGTCGGCGAGTTCCTTGAAATGGAGCCGCCGCACCTTCTCTCGCATACGTTTCGCCTGACCTCGCTCGACGATCCGCCGTCGAAAGTCACCTACACGCTGAAAGAGGTCGACGGCGGTACCGAATTCAGCCTGATCACCGAAAATGTGCCCGCCGCTTCGAAAAGCGAAAAGTCGATGGACGCCGGCGCGAAATTCATTGTCGAGAATTTCAAGGCCTTTGTCGAAACGGGCAATGTCACATTTGGCGCGCGGATAATGAACGGCGTCTACGCGCTGATGGCGCCGATAATGCCGAAACGCCTGCGCGCGGAAAACTGGCCGCTGGAATGAAGCCGGCGCAACGCGACTTCCAATAAAACGACCGGCCCACCCGACAAAGAAGGAGTGAGACATGCCCGCCAATCCGCCGAAATGGTTTTACGCCGCCGCCGTCATTGCCCTTGTCTGGAACCTGATGGGCGCCGCCGCTTTCATCAGTCATGCGACGATAAGCGAAGAAGCGATCGCCGCCCTCCCCGAGGCCGAGCGCGCTCTCTATGAAGCGGTTCCCTTATGGGCGACCATCGCCTTCGCAGTCGCCGTCTTCGGCGGCGCGCTCGGCTCACTTTTTCTTCTCTTGCGACGCAAGCTGGCGGAACCGGTTCTGATCGCCTCATTCGCCGGCATCCTTATCCAGTTCGTTCATTCGTTCTTCATCGCGAAATCGATGGATGTTTACGGACCCGGCTCGATCGTCATGCCGGTCATGGTGATCGTTATCGGTGCGGCGCTTGTCTGGTTCGCGCAAAAGGCGGGCAAGGCTGGATGGTTACGATAGCGGCGCGCGGCGAACGGATAAGAAATGGAGCGAGATGAAAAGGATTGGCGTCGAATGATTGCCATAGCGGCGTATTAGTCTTATGCGCGACCGCCATGGCCGAACCGCTTATTCTCGTCGACGCCGACGCCTGTCCCGTGAAAGAGGAAATCTATCGCGTCGCCTTGCGGCGCGGGACTCGCGTCCACATCGTATCGAATGGCGGCGTGCGCATTCCGGACCATCCCCTCATCAGCCGCGTCATCGTCGGCGAGGCGTTTGACGCGGCGGACGATCATATCGCGGAAAACGCTGACGCCGAGTCAATTGTTGTCACCGCCGACATACTGCTCGCGGAACGTTGCCTGAAGGCGGGCGCAACAGTCGTCGCCCCGAACGGCAAGCCCTTCACCGCCAGTTCGATCGGCGCAGCGATAGCGACGCGCGCGATCATGCAGGATTTGCGCGGCAGCGGCGATCCGACCGCCGCCGGCAGACAAAAATCCTTTTCAAAAGAAGACCGCTCGCGTTTCCTGCAGGCGCTCGACCTCGCCATTGATCGCATGACGCGCTGACCCCCGGAGCGAAGCGCCAAAAATCAAATTCGACATTTGGCGAAAATTTTTGATTGGTCGCGTGGCATTACAAAAAACTGGTTCCCGCTCTTATGCGCCACGCTCTAGCGTTTGAGGCGGCGCGCCTGACGCCGCTCGCCCACTTGGTGGCGCAGGAAAGCAGGGAAAAGCGGCATGTCGTCCTGCGCTTCTTCGCCGCCGGCGAGAAGAAAAATATTCTCGTAATAGAACGCCATGCCGGCGAAGCCGTTAAGCGCCTTGATGAAGGCGTTCTTCGAATTCGGGCCCCAGAACCCGTCGCCGAGGCGAAGATTTTTTTCATGGCGCGGCGCTTCGGCGACGACGCCGGAAAGCAGCTTCGCGCAAATGTCCGGATCGACGCATAAAGGGCGCGCAACGCCGACAAGATCGGCCGCGCCGGAAGCGAGCGCCCCATCCATCGCAGCGCGCGATCTGAAACCGCCGGTGACCATAAGCGGCATCTTCGCAACGCGCGCGGCCTCTTCCGCATACTGAAGGAAATAGGCCTCGCGAGCTTTCGTCGACGGACGTTGTTCCTCCGCCGGCGCGACGCCTTCTATGCCCATCATCTTCGGCTGCTCATAGGAGCCGCCGGAGATTTCAAGAAAATCGATCCCCTCCTCGTTCAGCCATTCGATGACCTGAAGGCATTCGTCGAACGCGAAGCCGCCTTTCTGGAAGTCAGACGAGTTCAGCTTGACCGCAACCGGAAAGCCGGAACCGACCTTGGCGCGGATCGCGGCGACGACGCGCAGCAAGAGCCGCGCGCGATTATCGAGACTGCCGCCCCATTCGTCCGTCCGCCGGTTTGCGATCGGATTGAGGAATTCCGAGATGAGATAACCATGCGCGCCATGCGCTTGCACGCCCGCGAAGCCCGCCGCCTTGCAGACGGAAGCGGCGTGCGCGAAGCGCTGGATGACATCCTCGATTTCATCGGCGGCGAGCGCGCGCGGCGCGCCGAACTGGCCGCCCGGCAGATCGAGCGCAATCTCGGACGGCGCGACCGGCCGCTTGTTCACGTAGATCGGCGTCTGACGTCCGGCGTGCGAAAGCTGGACAATGATTTCAGAGCCGGTCCCGTTCGCCGACGCCGCGAGACTTTCGAGCGTGCGCATCGCCGCGGCGTCCTGGGGGCCGTCGATCGCGACATTGCCGGGCCGCTCCAGAAAGCGCCGGTCAACCTGCACATTGCCGGTGATGAGAAGTCCGGCGCCGCCTTCGGCCCACCGATGGTAAAGCGCATCGAGCCGCGGCGTCGCGCGGTTCGTCTCGTCGGCGAGACCTTCGGTCATCGCCGCCTTGACGAGCCGGTTCTTCAAACGGACGCCGCAAGGAAGCGTCAGCGGATCGGCGATGGTCACAGGCATCGGCGCAGCAGGCCCCAACGCGCCGAATGGTTAACGGCGCCCCCTATCTTCACCCTGATTCGAGCGGCGATGCTTCCTCGGGCGCGATCATCTGGCACGGAGATTGCTGGGTCAGGATCGAAACGCAATTCAGTCCTTGCACCGGACCTCCTGCGAAATGGCCGCCCCGTCAAACGGGCGGCCCTTTTCTCATTCCGCCGTTTCGACCAGCCGCCCATGTTTTTTCAGCGCCGCCTGCAGCCTGTCATGCGGCAGCTCATGCACGGTGTAGCCGTTGATCCCGGTCATTGTCTCGGCGGCGACAAGCGCATTCACGATCGCTTCCTCCGTCGCCTCGACCGCGGCGAGAAAAACCGGGCCAAGCGCATCGTTCGGCACAAACTCGACAGTCTGGTTTTCGAGCCGGTAGGCGGCTTTCGTATTCGCGGTCGAAAATGCGATGAAGATGTCGCCTGAGCCGTTCGAGGCGTAGGACCCCATGCGGCCGAGCCCGAGCGAAGCGCGCTGCGCGACGCGGCGCAGTTGATGCGGCAGCAGCGGCGCGTCGGTCGCGACGACGACAATAATCGATCCGCGTTCCTCGCTTTGCGGCGCGCCGGGAAGAAGATCGGGGATTTCCTCGTTGATCGGAACGCCGGCGATGCGCAGCGTTTTCCTGATCCCGTAATTCGACTGCACGAGCACGCCGACCGTATAGCCGCCGTCTTCCATGTCGAGAACGCGCGAGGCGGTGCCGATGCCCCCTTTGAATTCATGCGTGATCATGCCGGTGCCGCCGCCGACATTTCCTTCTGCGACAGGCCCTGATTTGGCGGCGTCGAGCGCGGCGAAAGCGTCTTTTTTCGTGACGTGAAAGCCGTTGATGTCATTCAGGTCGCCGTCATAGGTTTCCGCGACGACAGGAAGCGACCAGAAGACATCCGGTTCGCCCGGCAAGGCTTCGTAGAATTTGTGTTTCACCTGCCATTCGATGACGGCGTCATGAACAACGCCGACAGAATGCGTGTTCGTGATCATCACCGGCCCTTCGAGAAAACCGGATTCCGTGATCCATGTCGTGCCCGTCATCTCGCCATTTCCGTTCAAGGCGTGCCAGCCCGCGAACACAGGATCGTAAGTGCGCCCTCGCGGCAGGATCGCCGTGACGCCGGTCCGCACCGGCCCCTTCCCGCGCACGAGTTTTCCCTCGCCCTTGATGATCGTCTTGTGGCCGACCTCAACGCCCTCGACATCAGTGATTGCGTTCAACGGGCCCGGCGTTCCGTCAAAAGGAACGCCGAGATCGCGCGCGCGTACAGGTTCAGCGGCGAGCGCCGATGACGCGCCGAGCCAGATCGCGGCGAACGCGAAAATGAAATGCCGCATGAAGCCCCCTAATTTATTTTTGCGATGACTATTTGGTGTTGATTGGCGCGCGAACGATAGCGCCTTTCCGCACACAAGGCGAAGCGCGGCGCAGGCGGCCGCTCCGCCCGGAGCTGTGCAACCTGGACGAGCGCCTTTCCGAGCGCGCCCCGGCTGTTAACCGCCTCAAGCCGAGGCCGCCACAAAACGCTGCGAAATCGTCGCGTCCACGGGCCAAAAGTTAACCGAGAAACAACCTATACGTGTTATTTGGTTCTCGCAATCGTCGCCAAGGAGCGCAGATGATCGAACAGGTCGGCATCGCGACCGCAAGCGAATTGATCGGCATGGGCGTCACGCTGATGCCGAAGCGCTACGAAGTCTGGTTCATCCATCGCAATCATGAAGCGCCGGAACTGTCGCGCCGCATCGCACAGCACCTTGAAGGCGGCGGGCGCATCACCAACGCCTTTCTCGATCGCCTCGCCTCGGAGTTTCTCGACGGCGTTCCCGGCGGGGAGTATTCGCAGCGTTACTGCGATCTCGACCGTTCGTCCGACACGTTGATAGCGCTGACGGACAAGCTGAACGAAACGCTTGGCGCTTTCGCCGGGAGCGCCGAACACGCCGCCGCCGCGCTTGAAACGCCTGGCCTCGCCGCATCCGCCGTCGGTGCGACGATCAACGCGGCGATTGAGAAAACGCGCGCCGCGCTCGCCGACGCGCAATCGCTGAATGACGATCTTGCGCGCGCCGCCGAGACGATCGAGTCGATGAAAACGCACCTTGTCGACGCGCATGCCGACGGAATGACGGATCTGCTGACGGGCCTCTGCAACAAGCGCCACTTCATGCAATGTCTCGATCTTGCGATCACGGTCGCTCGCAAAAGCCGCTCGCCGCTTTCCATCATCATCGCCGAGATCGACGGCATGTCCTCGATCA
>JAGRED010000131.1 GCA_020446725.1 Parvularculaceae bacterium
CTCGGCGATTTCGTCGCACTGATCGGCAAGAACCTCAAAAAAGGCGCCAAGATGCGCATCACCGGCCTCGGCATCCTGCAGGTCCGTCATCGCGCCGCGCGCATGGGCCGCAACCCGGCGACCGGCGAAGCGATCAAGATCAAGGCTTCCAAGAAAATCGCCTTCCGTCCGGCGAAAGATCTCAAAGAGTCGATCTAGCGCCTTCCGGAATTTGATCGCCGCTCCGGCGCGGCCCGGATTTTCCAACTTATTGGGAGGTTTACGGGTCGCGTCAGAGCGGCGATTTTATTTTATGCGCTGTGTCTTTCAAAAACTGCTGCTAGAGATGCGTCATGAGCGCTGCGATCGAAATAAAGCCCGCTTTGGAAGATGACGCGGTGCGGCTCGCTGAAATCGGCGCGGAGACATTCACGGCGACTTTCGGCCGGCTTTATTCTCGCGAAAACCTCAACACGTTTTTGGCGAAGAGCCACACCCCTGACGTCTACAGAAAATTTATCGCTGATCCGGGGTTTGGCGTCTGGCTCGCCGAGGCGCCGGATGGCGAAACGCTAGGCTATGTCGTCGCCGGCCCCTGCGGCCTGCCCGTGCCCGACTTGCCGCCCAATTCCGGCGAAGTGCTGCGGATTTACCTGAAGGAGGGCGCGAAAGGCTCCGGCGTCGGCGCGCGCCTTCTCACGACAGCGCTCGATTTTCTGCGCGCGCGCTATGCGCATGTCTATCTGAGCGTTTACGCCGAAAACAAAGTCGCCCAGCGCTTTTACGCGCGTTTCGGTTTCGTCAAGATTCACGACTATTTCTACATGGTCGGCGATCACGCCGACCCGGAATGGATCATGGAACTCAAAACCTGAGCCGCCGTCATGACAGGCGCTATTGCGTGATCGTGACGACCGGCCGAAAGCGCTTGCGCAAATCGAGAAAGCGCTTTTCCAGCAGGTAGAAGCTTGCGGCGGAGACCGCGACGGCGATCATCGCGCCGATGATAAAGGTCGCGGGCGTCGTGGGAATTCCGGATTTGCGGACGATGACAGCCGCAGCGTGTAGCGCGAACATGTGATAAAGATAGATTCCGTAACTCACCTTGCCGATGAACGCGATGGGCCGATGCTCGAGGAAGCGGGCAGCGGCGCCGTGAGGCGTAAGAATCACCGCCGCGACAAAAAGCGAAAATGACAGGTGAATGCTGAGGCGTAGGATGCCGGAAATGTCAGAGGCGGGTAAGCTAATCAGTGCCACCGATAGCGCCGCATAGGCCGCGCCGGCGTATGGAAATCCGGCGATGCGGCGCATGAACGCGAATGACGCGCGTTGATTTAGCAAATGCGCAAGCCCCACGCCGAGCAGGATCGGCGTGAAAGTTGTTTGCAGAACTTCCGGATGATCGACTGGCGCCCAACCGGTCACGGCGCCGATAGCGCCATCAAGGCCGCCGAAATTTATAATTTGATTGACGATCAGCCCGGCGAATATCGCTGCCGTCGATATGATAGGCGTGCCGAAGGCTTCGATCAGGGGCCAGACCAAATAGAATTGTTCTTCCGTTGCGAGTGACCATGTCGGCCCAAGATTAGGTGCGCCGGGATGCACCCAGTTGGAAAGGTAGAATGCATAGATCGGAAATCCTGACACGATGGCGCGCGTCTCTTCCGAACCAGGCTTTAAAATGACATAGGCCGCAACGAGCGCGAGCAGGACGGCGTAATAGGCGGGGATAAGGCGGAGGGCGCGTCGCATCCAGAAGTTGCCGAGCGATATCTTTCCGGTCGCCGCTTTCTCGCGGATTAGGAGGGTGGAGATCAGGAAGCCGCTGAGGACGAAGAAAAGATCGACGCCCAGAAAGCCGCGCCCCATGATCGGCAGGAGCTTGGGCGGCGACGAATGGTGCCAGATGACGGCGATGATCGCGATGCAGCGCATGCCGTCGAGGCCGAGAAAATGCCGATTCTTGAGGAATTGGTCGAAGGCGCTGTTTTCGGTCGTCACATTGTCAGGTCCGCCACGGCCGATTGATCCTAGCGATGTGTGGAAATTATTGTCCAGCGCGGCTTGGTCTGTCGGGAATTCAGCCGATCGATCGCGGCATGTCGCGACTGGAATTCGTTTTGGAATGCGGATAGATAGGCCGCGCCCGGCGCGGCCCCGCAGCTTGTAGGCCGCTAGTGAATTGAGCCGATAGTGATGACAGACGCCCGCAAAATCAAAGTGAACGGCCGCGAGGTCGAAGTCGCGCCGAACTTGACGCTCCTTCAGGCCTGCGAGGCGGCCGGCGAGGAAATCCCCCGGTTTTGCTATCATGAGCGCCTTTCGGTCGCCGGCAATTGCCGGATGTGCCTCATCGAGGTGAAGGGCGGCCCGCCGAAACCCGTCGCGTCCTGCGCGCAGAATGTCCGCGACCTGCGCTCCGGCCCGAACGGCGAACCGCCGGAACTCTTCACCAACACGCCGATGGTGAAAAAAGCGCGCGAAGGCGTGATGGAGTTTCTGCTCATCAACCATCCGCTTGACTGCCCGATCTGCGATCAGGGCGGCGAGTGCGATTTGCAGGACCAGGCGATGGCCTATGGCCGCGACGGGTCGCGCTATGAGGAGAACAAGCGCGCCGTTGAAGAAAAGCACATGGGGCCGTTGATCAAGACGATCATGACCCGTTGCATCCAGTGCACCCGTTGCATCCGCTTTGCGACAGAGATCGCCGGCGTCGACGACCTCGGGCTCGTCAATCGCGGCGAGAATGCAGAGATCACGACCTATCTTGAAAAAGCGATCGAGAGCGAGCTTACGGGCAATCTCATCGACGTCTGCCCTGTCGGCGCGCTGACATCGCGTCCCTATGCGTTCAATGCGCGGCCTTGGGAGCTTTCGAAAACCGAAACTGTCGACGTCATGGATGCGGTCGGCTCCAACATTCGCGTCGACGCGCGCGGCCGCGAAGTGATGCGCATCCTTCCGCGCCTCCATGCGGACGTGAATGAAGAATGGATTTCCGACAAGACGCGATTCATCTGGGACGGGCTGAAGCGCCAGCGTCTCGACAAGCCCTATGTTCGCGAAAATGGAAAATTGCGCCCGGCGAGCTGGGATGAGGCGTTTTCCGTCGTTGCGGCTAAGCTGACATCGACCGCGCCGGCGCGCGTCGCTGCAATCGTCGGCGATCTCGTCCCGGCTGAGGCGATCAAGGCGCTGAAGGATCTGACGGACGCCCTTGGCGCGCCGCATCGCGATTGCCGTCAGGACGGCGCGCCGCTGGGCGCGCGGAATGGCGGCGCACGCGAGGGCTATCTTTTCAATTCCGGCATCGCCGGCATTGGGCGCGCCGACCGCATCCTCCTCATCGGGACCAATCCGCGCTGGGAGGCGCCGCTCGTCAATGCCCGCATTCGCAGGGCATGGCTCGCCGATCTCAATCTCAAAATCGCGCTGATCGGCGAACAATGCGATCTTACCTTCGCTTACGATCATCTCGGCGCCGGGGCGGAAAGCCTCGCCAAAGGCGGCGACTTCCTCAAAGGCGCCGAGCGTCCGATGGTCATCATCGGCATGGGCGCCATCGCACGCGCCGACGGCGCCGCCATCCTCGCCGATATTGCGTCGCTGGCCGCCGCTGCGGGGGTCGTCAAAGACGGCTGGAACGGCTTCAACATTCTTCATATGGCGGCGTCACGCGTCGCCGCGCTCGATCTCGACTTTCTTCCCAAAGAAGGCGGCCGCGATTTCGCAGGCATCTTGAAAGGCGTTGAAGAGAAGGCGATAGACGTCGTCTACAATATCGGCTGCGATGAATTCGACGCATCGAGACTGAACGGCGCTTTCGTCGTCTATCAAGGCCATCACGGCGACATCGGCGCGCGCCATGCTGATGTCATCTTCCCCGGCGCGTCCTATGTCGAACAGTCGGGCGTATACGCCAATATGGAAGGGCGCGCGCAGATGACGAACCGGGCGCATTTCCCCTTTGGCGAGGCGCGCGAGGACTGGGCGATCATCCGCGCGTTGTCGGACCGGCTGGGAAAGGCGCTGCCCTATGATGATCTTTTCGCGCTGCGCCAGGCGATGATCGCGGATGCGCCCGCGCTCGGCCGCATCGATGAGGGCCCGACCGGCGCGGCGCCGCTCGATCTGTCGAAGATCGGTGCCAAGGGCGCCGTCTCCGCCGAACCGTTCCGCTCGCCGATCCGCGACTTCTACATGACGAACCCGATTGCGCGCGCCTCGAAGACGATGGCGGAATGTTCCGCCGCGATGACAGGCGCGGTGCGGATGGCGGCGGAGTAGGGCCATTGCCGGGCCTTCCGCCCGCTCAGGACGAGGCCGGCGTCATCGCCGAAATCCGCACGAATGTCGTCTTTGAGAAGATGATCGCCTCGGTGCTGACGGTCGCCGGGTTTTCGGCCGCAGCGCATTTTCTGATCGCACTCGCGCTTCGCCTGTCGGCGAACGCGTTGTCCCTTGCGGGTCTTGGAAGCCTTGTC
>JAGRED010000132.1 GCA_020446725.1 Parvularculaceae bacterium
CTCATCAATGGCGGCTGATCTTGAATTTGCGTGCAGTTGCGGCGCCGTTAAAGGCGTCTGCCGCGACGCCGGCGGGCGCATGGGCATTCGCGTCGTGTGCTATTGCGCGGATTGTCAGGCGTTCGCGCATTTTCTGGGGCGCGCCGGCGACTATCTCGATGCTGCAGGCGGAACGGATATCTATCAGACGCCGCCCTCCCGCCTCGAAATCACGCAAGGTCTCGATCGCATCAAACAGGTGGTGGTGTCCCCCGGCGGTATGCAACGCTTTTACGCCGCCTGCTGCATGACGCCGCTCGCCAACACGATCCCGGCGCGCAATCTTCCTTTCGCAGGCACGTTCGTCCGCAATTACGACGCCGCCAGTCGTGAGGAAATTTTCGGACCGGCAGCCTCGGCGGTGTTTGTCAAATATGCGCAAGGCGAGCCGGTGATGAAAAAACGCATTGCAACGCCGTTTCTCGTTCTCGATTTGATGCGGCGCGCGACGCGCGAATGGTTGAGCGGAAAGTCGAGAAAGAACGTCTATCTCGACGCTGCGAGCGAAGGGCTGATCGGCGCGCCGCAACGCCTGACCGCGGACGAACGCGCGCGCCTTGACGCGATGGCGGTCCGCACATGACATCCGCGTCGGTCGGCATCGAGGACGCGCGGCGTCATGCGGAAGAAACCGTCAGGCGATCGGGCACATCCTTCGGCGCCGGCATGGCGATCCTGCCGAAAAAACGGCGCGAGGCGATGTATGCGATTTACGCCTTCTGCCGCGAGGTTGACGATATCGCCGATGATGACGGCCTGACGCGCGAGGAACGCCGTGGCGGTCTCTCCGAATGGCGCGAAGAAATCGCCCGGCTCTATGAAGGTCGACCCGAATTCCCGACCGGCGTCGCCTTGCTCGAACCGGTGCGCGCCTTCGATCTCCCGAAAAACGAATTCCTGATGATGATCGAGGGCATGGAGATGGACGCCGACGGCCCCATCATCGCGCCGTCCATGGAAACGCTGCTCGCCTATACGCGCCGCGTCGCCGGCGCCGTTGGGCAATTGTCGATGCCTGTTTTCGGCGCGCCCAAAGGCGCGGCGTCGGACCGTTTTGCGCTCTCCCTCGGCGATGCGCTGCAATTGACGAACATTCTCCGCGATGTCGCGGAGGATGCCGCCATCGGGCGGCTCTACCTGCCGGCGGAGCTGCTCGAAAAGCACGGCGCGCCGAAAGACCCCGCGAGAATCGTCGGCGCTACGGGTTTGAGCGGCGTTGCGTCTGATCTCGGCGATATCGCGCGCGGCAAGTTCGCGGACGCAAGGGAGGCGTTGAAAGATCTCGACTGGCGCACCGTTCGGCCGGCGCTTTTGATGATGGGCGTCTATGAGGCCTATTTCACAAAAATGGAGAAACGCGGCTGGGCGCTAACAGGCGCGCCGGTCACGATGTCGAAACTGGAAAAACTCGCAATCGCCGCGCGTTGCTCGCTGGCGCCGCCGCGCGGTTGAAAATGACGATGACTGATTCCGCCCCGCAGATTCACGTTATCGGCGCTGGCCTCTCAGGGCTTGCCGCGGCGGTGCGCCTTGCCGATGCGGGCGTCAAAGTCATTGTGCATGAATCCGCAGGCCATGCCGGCGGCCGCTGCCGGTCATTCTATGACCGCACGCTTGAGCGTGAGATCGACAACGGCAATCACCTCATCATGTCGGGCAATCATTCGGCGCTCGATTTTCTGAATCGCATCGGCTCCGAGGATGCGCTGACGGGACCCGAAGACGCGTCTTATCCATTCGTCGACGTAAAATCAGGCGCCCGCTGGCGCGTGACGATCAATGACGGGCTCTTCCCGGCATGGGTGTTCGACCCGAAACGCCGCGTGCCGGACACGACGGTCTTCGATTATCTGAAAGCGGCTGGAATCGCCTTCGCGCGGCGCGATCAGACGGTCGCCGATCTCGTCGACAAGAACGGCGTTCTCTACAAGCGCTTCTGGGAGCCGCTGACGCTCGCCGTTCTCAACACGACGCCGGAACTCGGGCAGGCGCAGCTTTTGTGGTCGGTGATCCGCGAGACATTCCTTCTTGGCGGCAAGGCCTCTCGACCGCTCGCCGCGAAAAAGGGTTTGGGCCCGGCATTCATCGACCCAGCCGTGGCGCATCTCAAGGCGAAATGCGCGGATGTTCGTTTCAATGCGCGCCTGCGCGCGGCGGATTTTTCCGATGATCGCATTTCAACGCTCGATTTCGGCGAGGAGAAAATCGCGCTGCGAGACGATGATCACGTCATAGTCGCAATCCCGCCATCACGCCTCAAACAGATCCTTCCCGACATCGACCCGCCCGATGACAGCGCCTCGATCTTGAACGTTCATTATCGCACGCGCCATCCGGTTCCGTCGACGCCGCTTGGCGACTCGCCGTTCATCGGCATGGTCTCGTCGGACGCGCAATGGGCCTTTGTGCGCGACGACATCGTCTCGCTCACCGTGTCGGCGAGCCATGCGATCGGCATGGATGAGGTTCCGAACAAGCAGGCGGCTGACGATATGTGGCGCGAGACGCAAATCGCGCTCGATCTCGGCAATATGCCTTACGAGGCAGTGCGCGTCATTCGCGAGCGGCGCGCAACGCCGGACCAGTCGCCTGACGCTGCGGCGAGGCGGCTGCAGCCGGAAACGCGCTGGCGCAACCTGACGCTCGCCGGCGACCACACGGCGACCGGCGTTCCCGCCACCATTGAAGGATCGATCAGATCGGGCGATAGAGCGGCCGTGATCGTTTCAAAACGCCGGAGGACCGCATGAGCGGATTTATCGGAATCGTCTGCGGCCTCAAATCAGAGGCGAATGCGGTGAGGGCGAGCCTCAAAGCCGCGGGCGTAGCCGCGTCCAAGGTGAAAATCGGCGTCTCCGGCGCCGACGCCGATCGCGCGGAGGAAATCGCTCAAGGGTTTCTCGATGAGGGCGCCAAAGCGATCGTCAGCGCGGGGCTCTGCGGCGGGCTCGACCCGACGCTTAAGAGCGGCGACCTCATTCTCGGCGAGCGCGTCGTCTCGGCGAAAGGCGACATCGTGATCGCCGACAAGGCGCTTTCGGCGGCGGCGGACAAATTCTCGCCGCGCCATGTCGCAATCTTCGGTTCGGATGAAATCGTCGACAGCGTCGAAAAGAAACAGGCGCTCTTTCAGCGCTACGCCGCCGAGACGGTCGATATGGAAAGCCATGGCGCGGCGCGTGCGGCGGCGAAAGCCGAAATTCCGTTCATCGCGATCCGCGTCGTCGCTGACGGCCATGATCGCGCGCTGCCGAAAGCGGCCCTGCGCGCCGTTACGCCTTCGGGCGGCGTCAATGTCGCGAACGTGCTCGCCGACTGCATCAAGCAGCCCCAGCAGTTTGAGGAGATATTCGCGCTTGGCCGCGATTCCGGCGCGGCGACGGACGCCTTACGCCGCGACTTCGGCGGGTTCCTTGGCGCTTTTCTCGTCGCGCTCGATCTTTGACATCTCTTCGGCGACGAGTTTTTCGTGAACGTCCTCCGCCGGGCGCGCCTTTGAAAGATCGATCTCCGGCGCCATCGGGCCTTCGGTGCGGATCGCGAACATGTTCTTCAGCTTTGAAAGCTTCAGCGGGTTCTTGACCGCGTCCATCGCCGCTGTCGGCTCATAGCCGCAATGCGCCATGCAGTTTGAGCATTTCTCGTATTTGCCGGTGCCGTAGCTGTCCCAGTCGGTCGTGTCCATCAGTTCCCTGAAGGACGAGACATAACCTTCGCCGAGGAGATAGCAGGGCTTCTGCCAGCCGAATACGTTGCGCGTCGGCGAGCCCCAGGGCGTGCAGAGATATTCCTCATTGCCGGCGAGGAAATTCATGAAAAGCGTCGAATACGACAGGTTCCATTCTCGGCCGCGTTCCTTGCCGATGCGGAAGATGTCGCGGAAGAGGTTCTTCGTTTTCTCGCGCGACAGGAAGTGATCCTTGTCTTCGGCGCGCTCATAGGCATAGCCGGGCGAGATCGAGATGTTGCAGCCGAGATCGGTCGCAAAGTCGAGATAATCGGCGACCTGCTTCGCGGTCATGTTGTCGAAGATCGTCGCGTTGACGTTGACCTGGAAGCCTTGCTCCTGCGCCGCCTTGATCGCCTTCACAGCTATCTTGAACGTGCCCTTCTGGTCGACCGCGCGGTCGTGCTCTTCTTCGAGCCCGTCGAGATGGACCGAAAAGAAGAGAAAGGGCGACGGCTTGAAGAGGTGCAGCTTCTTTTCGAGCAGCAGCGCGTTGGTGCACAGTGAGACGAATTTCTTGCGCGCGACGATGCCTTCGACGATTTCGCCGATTTCCTTGTGGATGAGCGGTTCGCCGCCTGGAATGGCGACGACCGGCGCGCCGCATTCATCGACGGCGTCGAGACATTCCTTCACCGACAGGCGCTTGTTGAGGATCGGCGCCGGGTAATCGATCTTGCCGCAGCCGGGGCAGGCGAGGTTGCAGCGGAAGAGCGGCTCAAGAAACAGGACGAGCGGATAGCGCTTCCGGCCCATGACCGTTTGCTTCATGACATAGGCGCCGACGCGAATTTGCTGGTGAAGCGAAACTGACATCCCCTGAACTCCGGTTCTTTTCTTCGTTTAGGCGTTTTCGACTGCCCAGGCGTCCGCGGCCGCTTTGGGACGCGGCACGTCGGCGAGGCCGGCCGGCAGCTTGAAGTGGACGTTTTCCTGAACGCCTTCCAGCGCTTCGACGGAGACGGTGCGCACGCTTCTGAGCTTGGCGATCGTTTCCTGCACGAGCGTTTCCGGCGCTGAAGCGCCCGCCGTCACGCCGACCGTTTCCGCGTCCTTCACCCAGTCGAGATCAAGCATGCCGGCGTCTTCGATGAGATAGGCGGCGATGCCGAAATTCTGGCCGATTTCGCGCAGGCGGTTCGAATTCGAGGAATTATGCGCGCCGACGACAAGCAGCACGTCGACCTGTTTGCAGAGCTCGATGACGGCGGTCTGGCGATTTTGCGTCGCGTAGCAGATGTCGCGCGTGTCGGGGCCGACGATTGTCGGGAACCGGTCCTTCAGCGCGGCGATCACGTCCTTCGTGTCATTGACTGAAAGGGTCGTCTGCGTGACGAAGGCGACGCGATCGGGATTGCGCACGTTCAGCGCCGCGACTTCATGCGGTTCGGAGATGACGTGCACGACGCCCGGTATCTGGCCGAGCGTTCCCTCGACTTCCGGATGGCCGAGATGGCCGATGAGCACGATGTCGTAATCCCGCTCGGCGTAGCGGCGCCCTTCCTTGTGGACCTTGGTGACGAGCGGGCAAGTCGCGTCGATCGTGCGAATGTTCCGCTCCTTGGAGGCCTTTCGGATCTCGGGCGAGACGCCGTGGGCGCTGTAGAGGAGCGTCGCGTCGTGAGGGACCTCTTCGACC
>JAGRED010000133.1 GCA_020446725.1 Parvularculaceae bacterium
CGACCGACAATGGCGATGCCGCGCCGGCGCCGATATCGGGCGAAGAACTGTTTCGCGCCGCGAGCGAGATCGCTCCAAAGCCGTTCGCACCGGATTACGCTAGAGTGCTGGAGCGCATCAGCGCCCTTCCCGGCACGCTCGCCGATGCGGAAATCGTATGGCTGTCCGACGGTCTCGCGCATGACGGCGCGGATGAATTATTGGCGGCGCTACGACGGTTGGGGTCGGTTTCCGTTTACATCGATAATGCGCCGCACCCGATTCTCTATCCGCCCGAGCGATCGGAAACATCATTGCGCTATCGCATTTCCAATCCCGGCGCCGCGGACTGGCGCGGCGATCTCGTCGGCCTTGCGCGCGACGGGCGCGAGCTCGCCCGCGCCGAGATTGACGTCTCCGCAGGCGCATCCGCAGAGGCGACGCTTGATCTCCCGCTCGCCTTGCAGAATGAGATCGCGCAGGCGCGTCTCGACGCGGTCTCTTCAAGCGCCGCCGTGCAACTTGTCGACGCCCGCGAACGCCGCGCCCTGATCGGTTTTGTCGCGGCGGGCGATTCAGGCCGCGATCCCCTGCTATCCGGCGCCCACTATGTGCGCCAGGCGCTCGAACCATACGCCGTCTTCATCGCCGACAGCCTCGACAATCTCCTCCGGTCCGACGCTTCCGTCATCGTGCTTGACGATGTCGGCGTCCTGCGCTCAAGCGATGCGGAAGCTTTGCAGTCATGGGCTGAAAAAGGCGGCGTCATCATACGCTTCGCCGGCTCCACCCTCGCGGAAGCCGCTGAAGACGGCGCGCCCGCGCTGTTGCCGACGCCCTTGCGCGGCGGCGGACGGGCGTTCGGCGGCGCGCTGACATGGGAAACGCCGCAACCGCTCAGCGGATTCGCGAAAGACGGGCCGTTCGCCGACCTTGTTCCGCCCAAGGATGTTTTCGTCCGACGCCAGGTTCTCGCCGAACCTGGCGGTGACGCGACAGCGCGCAGCTGGGCGAGCCTTGCAGATGGAACGCCGCTCGTCACCGGCGTCAGCATTGGCGCCGGCGCGCTCGCGCTCTTTCATGTCACGGCAACGCCGGAATGGTCGGATCTTCCCTTGTCGACCCTGTTCGTCGACATGCTGCGCAAGCTTGTCTTCATTTCATCGCTCGGCCCGAAAGCGCTCGGCGATGAGGAAACGCAGCGCGCCTCGCCTTTTCGCGTCCTTGACGCCTTCGGCGCCCTGCGCCAACCGCCGCGAGACATTTCGCCGTCAACGCTCGCTGATATCGCCGAGGGGGCGGCGCCAGGACGGCCGCCGGGGCTGTATGGCGCGCCAGAAGCGGCGATTGCGCTCAATACGATCCGCACAGGCGACGAATTCACCGGGTTTTCACCCGACGGCGCCGCGCGGCGCGCCTATCTCGCTGCGGCGCCGGTGCGCATCGCACCGCCTTTGTTCCTCGTCGCCCTAATCCTTCTTATCCTGGACGCGCTTGTCGCGCTGCGCCTCGCGGGCCGGCTTTCCTTCGCCGTTTTGATCGCCGTCGCCGTCGCCGCGCCGCCGCCGGCGCAGGCCGAACCGCTTGTTCGTCCGATCCCCGAAGAAACGCGCGCTGCGTCCCTTCTCATGCGCCTTGCTTACGTGCGCACGGGCGATCCTGCGACTGACCGGATATCTGCGGCGGGACTTGACGGATTAACGAGGGAAGTCTCGCGCCGCACATCCGCCGAACCGGCGGAGCCTGTCGCCGTCAATCCGGAAACGGACGATCTTTCCGTCTATCCGTTTCTCTACTGGCCGATCACGCCGGGAGCCGCGGCGCCTTCGGAGGCCGCGCTCGCCAATATCGAGAATTTCATGCGGTTCGGCGGTCTTATTCTTTTCGATACGCGCGATGACGAACGCGCGCTCGCCGGCATTCAAACGCCGGAAGCCGCCGCGCTGAAAAACATCCTCACTAATATCGACCTGCCGCCGCTGGCGCCTGTTGACGGCGATCATGTGCTGTTGCGCTCATTCTATCTGCTTTCCGATCTGCGCGGACGAATGGCGAGCCGTCCTGTCTGGGCGCAATCGGGCGACGGCCCGAACGATTCTGTGACGCCGGTCATCATCGGCGGGCGGGACTGGGCCGGCGCTTGGGCGACGAACACTGTCGGCGAACCGCTGCTTCCGGTGACCGGGCCGGCTCGGCCCTGCGCAATCGCGGACGGCGCCATCCCGAGAAATCCGCGCGAATGCGCGTATCGCGCCGGCGTCAACATCATCATGGTGGCGCTGACCGGCAACTACAAATCCGACCAGGTCCACACGCCTGTCCTGCTTGAAAGGCTCGGACGGCAATGAACGCCATCGCTATTGAACCGTCCTTTCCCCTGCCCGTCATTATCGGCGTCGCGGCGCTCGTCTTCATCCCGTTCGTCCTGACGGCGCTGCGATCGCCGGCGAGCGCGCCCTTTCGCTTAATCGCATTCGGCGCGCTCCTTTGCCTGCTTCTTAATCCGCAAATCCGCCTCGCTGAGCGGACCCGTCTTGACGACATCGCCGTCATCCTGACTGACGAGAGCGGCTCCAATCGCCTTGACGGGCGCGCCGCGACGACTGCGGCCGCGGCGGAACAACTCGAACGGGAGCTGAAAGCGCTCGGCGAGATTGAGATCGTCCGCACGACGATCGGCGGCGAGGAAGAATCGCGTCTCGGGGACGCAATCACAGCCGCCGTGACGGACAATCCGCGTGCGCGTCTCGGCGCCATCTTCGTCATCTCGGACGGACAGGCGACGGACGCACCCCTGTTCGACCGCCTCAACCCTGATGCGCCGATCCACTTTCTGAAGACCGGCCGCGCCGATGAGGTCGACAGGAAGGTGACGCTGCTGAAGGCCCCCCGCTACGGGATCGTCAATGAAGGCGTCGATATCAGCTTTCGCATCGACGATATCGGGCCTGACGAAACTGCGCTTGAAGGACGCGGCCAGGCGCTCGTCGTCTTGCGTGTCGACGGGGAGGAAATCCTGCGTCAGCCGGTTCCCGTCGGCGCTGAAATTTCTTTCAACGCGCCATTGCCGCATCCAGGGCGCACCGTCATCGAACTTGAAGCCGAAGCGGTCGACGGCGAGCTCACCGACAAGAACAATGTCGCGCTGCTGCCGATCTCGGCGATCAGGGACCGGTTGCGCGTCCTGCTCATCTCCGGCGAACCGCATCCAGGCGAACGCGTCTGGCGCAACCTTTTGAAGTCCGATCCGGCGATCGATCTCGTTCACTTCACCATTCTGCGGCCAATCGAGAAGGCGCAGGCGGACAATGCGCTCGAACGCGAGCTTGCGCTGATCGAATTTCCGCAGGATGAGCTTTTTATCGAGAAACTGACCGAATTCGATCTCGTCATCTTCGACCGCTACACCTATCGCGGCGTTCTCAATTCCTATCATTTCGACAACCTTGCGCGTTATGTCGAAGGCGGCGGCGCCGTGCTTGTCTCGTCAGGCCCTGAATTCAACGGCTATCTCAGCCTCGCAGCGCGACGAAACTTCGCGTTCATCCTGCCTGCGACCCCGTCAGGTGAGGAAATCGATGACGCGTTCCGTCCGAAGATCAGCGAGACAGGCGAACGCCATCCCGTCACCGCCGGTCTTCCGGAATCGGACTATTGGGGCCGCTGGCTGCGGATCATGCCGGCGTCGAAACGCGCAGGCGAAACGCTGATGACGGATGAAGCCGGCAACCCGCTGCTCATCGTCAATCGCGTCGGCGACGGCCGCGTCGGCCTGATTCAGTCGGACCAGGTCTGGCTCTGGGCGCGCGGGTTTGACGGCGGCGGGCCGCATGGCGAGTTGCTGCGCCGCATTTCGCACTGGTTGATGAAAGAGCCGGAACTCGAAGAAGAACTGTTGCTCGCTTTCGAGCGCAGCGGCGCGCTCATCGTCGAACGGCGCACGATCGCCGATACGGCTGCGCCCGCCTCGGTGACGACGCCGGACGGCTCGGTCGTCGACCTGCCATTCGCACCAGACGGGCCCGGCCGTTTCAAGGCTGAAATCGCCGACGCGCCGCGCGGGCTTTATCGCGTGCGCGCCGACGGCCTTTTCTCCATCGCGGCGATCGGCCTTGCAGCGCCGCCGGAATTCGAGAATGTCGTTTCGACAAAGACGCGCCTCGCGCCTGCGAGCGAGGCGACAGGCGGCGGCATTTTCGAACTCGGATCGGCGACGGCGCTTAAAATCCCCGATCTCCGACGCGTCAGCCCGCGCGGGCGCGACCGCGCCGGCGCCAATTGGGCGGGGATCGCAGCACGTGAGGCGTTCAGGACGGACGCCGTCAGCGAACGTCCGGCCGCTTCACCCTGGGTCTGGCTGGCGGCGCTGGCGATTTCGCTCATTGCGGCCTGGCTGGTCGAAGGGCGCGGGGCCCGCCTCTTCCGAGGGTCCTAACAGCCGCTTTCAAATTGGCGGCAAGGCTTAACGCCCCCTCAATTAACCCGCCTTAACTTCAACTGGTCAGCCATCCGTCGAACGACTGGTGAGGAGTTGTTGTGGCGTTGAATTCAAGCGACGGCGCTGCCGAAGAGCCGCGAAAGAAGCCCAAGCGCAGCCCGCTCGCCGGGCTGTTCGGCTTCGCCGGCCAGCAGCAAGAAGAAATCGAACTGCCCGCGATGGACATTGCGGGCGGTCTTGATCGCGCCTTGCGTCGCACCGCGAGCGCCGCAGGCCGCGCGCCTAAGGAACAGCCTGCGCCGGCGGACAACAACATTCGCGAAGCGCTCGCCGCCATAGAATCCGCCCTTTTCTCGATTGATCGCATCCGCGACGTTATCGAACAGGCATATGAAGTCGCGCTTTCGGCGCACGAAACCGAAGAAGAAGGCGCCCGCGCGCTTCTCGCGGAAAGCTTCGACGATCTGCGCCTTTCGATCAACGCCGCCGTCGAGGCCGTTGATGACCGGGCGGCGATCCTGATCGGCAAGTCCCAGCGCCAGATCGACGTGAAGCTCGGCGGCAAGGCGCACTATTCCGTCTCCGCTTGCCGCCTCGACGTTTCGGCGAAAGGCCTCAACATCAATCCGCCGCGCGATGCGTTCGCCACGGACGACGAGATCAACGCGACGATCGACGAACTCGATGAAGCGTTGAAGAAGGCCGACCGCGCCGCCAACGCCTATTGCCGCGACGCGCAATATCTCATCGGAAAATTGCAGGACCAGTCCGAGGCCGCCTAAGCGCTTACGGAATGCCGAGCATCTTGTGCGTCTGCAGGCTGAGGCGCCATCTCGGATTGGCGAGGCAATAGTCGATCGCGCGGCGCGTATTCGCTTCGCGGTCGGGTCCGTCCATCGGTTGCAAAAAGAACCAGTCAAAATCGAGGGTCTGGAATTTCTCCGGCGGCGCATCGGGTTGCGGAAAGACGAGTTTCAGTTCCTGACCGCTCGTCTGCGCGAGGCTTTGCGACCCTTTGGGGCTGACGCACATCCAGTCGATACCAGCGGGCGCGGCTATCGTCCCGTTCGTTTCAACTGCAATCTCAAATCCGCGCGCATGAAGCGCATCGATCAAAAGCGGATCGAGCTGCAGCAGCGGTTCGCCGCCCGTGCATACGACAAGCGGGCGACCGCCTGATTGCGTCCAGCGCGCCGCTACATGATCGGCGAGGCCTGCCGCGCTCGCGAATTTGCCGCCGCCCTGCCCATCGGTTCCGACAAAGTCGGTGTCGCAGAAATTACAGGCGGCCGATGCCCGATCGCGTTCAAGCCCCGTCCACAGATTGCACCCGGCGAAACGCAGGAACACGGCGGCGCGTCCCGTTTGCCCGCCTTCGCCCTGCAGGGTCAGGAAACATTCCTTGACTGCGTAAACGGTCACGACCGCGATCCCGCACCGGATTTCATGGTCTGAAAGGCGCGCCAGCCCTTCGCCCGCAACTCGCAGGCGGGACATGCGCCGCAACCATAGCCCCAGTCAAAACGACGGCTGCGATCGCCGAGATAACAGCTGTGCGAACGCTCGACGATAAGATCGACAAGCGCCGCGCCGCCGACATCTTCCGCCAGCGCCCAGCTTTGCGCTTTGGTCAAATCCATCAACGGCGTTTCAAGCGTGAACGCCGCATCCAGGCCGAGATTGATCGCCGCCATTTGCGCGTCCAGCGTCGCCCGTCGGCAATCCGGATAGCCTGAAAAATCCGCCTCGCACATGCCGCCGATGAGAACGCCGATATTGCGCCGATAGGCGTGCGCCGCCGACATCGTCAGGAAAACAAGATTGCGCCCGGGAACGAATGTCGTCGGCAGGCCGTTTTCGGCGATAAAGATTTCCGACTCGCGCGTCATCGCTGTTTCGCTGATGTCGCCAAGACCTTTCAGATCGATCATCACGTCATCGCCAAGACGCGCCGCCCAGTCCGGGCGCAGCGGTCGAAGCCCGTCACGCACCTCTTTGCGCGCCTCAAGTTCGATCGCATGGCGCTGGCCGTAATCGAACCCGACAGTCTCAACGCGCTGAAAGCGATCAAGCGCCCATGCAAGCGTGATCGACGAGTCCTGTCCGCCTGAGAAGAGGACAAGCGCCGCATTCGGGTCAAGGTCACGCATGGGCGTCGCCGTTCCTGTCAACCGCATGGAATTCAGATTGCGCCTTCAGGTAAAAGGCCCTTGAAAGCGAGGCAATATGGCGGACATCATCCTTTTCTATTCGACAGCGCCCGACGAGGCGACCGCCGGCTTGATCGCGAGAAAACTCGTCGAATCCGGCGCAGCCGCCTGCGTCAATATCCTTCCCGGCATGAAATCCGTTTATCGCTGGCGGGACGGGATCGAAGAGGCGAACGAAACCGCCCTCATCATCAAGGCCGCCTGCGCGCGCGCAGGCGACATTCGCGACCTTATTCTTTCCCTCCATCCCTATGATTGCCCCGCCCTCATCGCCATCCCGATCGATCGAGCGGCGTCGCTCGAGGCCTTTTGCGCCTGGATTGAAAAACCGGACTGACGCAGGGCCTGAAACGGTTTGTTAACATTATACCCGTATAGGTTGTTTCGTTGCGGCGACGCAATCGCCCTCCAGCCGACCCCGTGTCCTGCTTCCCCTCACTAGCCAGCACCGGGAAGCGTCGCCGCAACACACGGCCAGACAGGTTGAGCGGACGCCCAAGTCGCGTCCGCCTCAGCCGGAAGCTGGAGGCCGCGGCACGCAATTCCCACACAGCCGCCGCGGCCTCCACGCTTCACTTATCGTTCGCTGCAAGATCCCGCTCGATCCAGGCGATAACAGCACTGAGCGGTTTTTCCCGTTCAAGGTCGGCGAATACCATGTGCCAGCTTTCCGGGA
>JAGRED010000134.1 GCA_020446725.1 Parvularculaceae bacterium
CGAGGTCGATCGGTCCTATCGCTTCAAGAAGGGCTCCGGCATGCCGGTGCGTATTCCGGTCATCGAACTTGTCGAGATCGGCGCCGGCGGCGGATCGATTGCGCATGTCGATGCGCTGAAGCGGATCGAAGTCGGCCCGGAAAGCGCTGGCGCTGATCCCGGACCCGCTTCCTACGGCAAGGGCGGCGCTCGCCCGACGGTGACCGACGCGGACGTCGTCGCGGGCCGGATCATTCCGGACGCCTTCGCCGGCGGATCAATCGCGCTTGACGTGAGCGCGGCGCGGACTGCGATGGAACACGATATCGGCGCATCGCTCGAGTTCGACGCCGACGGCGCCGCGTTCGGCGTCAGCGAAATGGTTGATGAGAATATGGCCGCGGCGGCGCGCGCCCATGCCGTCGAGCAGGGAAAAGACGTCCGCCGCCGGGCGATGATCGCCTTCGGCGGCGCCGCGCCCCTGCATGCCGCGCGGCTGGCGGAAAAGCTCGGCCTCGACCGGGTCGTCATTCCGGAAGGCGCGGGGGTCGGATCGGCCATCGGGTTTCTTCTCGCGCCCGCATCCTATGAAATCATTCGCAGCCTGCCGATGCGCCTCGATGACCTCGACGCTGCGCGCGCCGGCGCACTGTTCGACGAATTGCGCGCGGAGGCCGAGGCCGTCGTGCGCGCCGCCGACCCCGCGGCGAAGCTCGTTGAAACGCGAAGCGCCTTCATGCGCTATGTCGGGCAGGGCTATGAAATACCGGCGCCGATAGAAACGAAGATTGACGCGGCGTTGTTGCGCGAGGCGTTTGAAGACGCCTATCATTCTCTATACGGGCGTATCATTCCAGGCATGGCGATAGAGATATTGAGCTGGTCGCTCCGAGTGTCGGCCTCGGTTCCGCCTGCGACTGCGATTGAGCCGCTGGAGATGCGGCGCATGGCGAAAGCGACATCCTCCCGTGAGGTCTTTGACGCCGGCGCGGCTCGACGTCTTTCCTATGGCGTATACGAAAGATCGGCGCTGTCGCCCGGCGACGAAGCGATCGGTCCGGCGCTGATTGTCGAATCGCAGACGACGACGGTCGTCACGGCGAGTTTCGACGCCGCCATCGACAATGCGCGCAACATCGTCCTGACGAGAAAGGCGAACGCATGAGCGCCGTCGACCAGATCCGTCTCCAGCTTCTCTGGTCGCGGCTTATCGCCATCGTTGAGGAACAGGCGCAAACGCTGATGCGCACGGCCTTCTCGGCGACCGTGCGGGAGGCGGGCGATCTTTCCGCCGGCGTCTTTGATACGCGGGGGCGGATGCTTGCGCAGGCGGTGACGGGAACGCCCGGCCATGTCAACGCGATGGCGGCGAGCGTCGGTTTCTTCCTGCAAAAATTTCCGATCGCGTCGATGGCGGAAGGCGATGTTCTGGTGACGAACGATCCCTGGGAAGGGACGGGGCACCTCAATGATTTCACGGTCGTCACCCCCGTCTTCAGACAGGGTACCGCGGTCGCGCTCTTTGCTGCGACGTCTCATATCGCCGATGTCGGCGGCCTCGGTTTCGGGCCTGATGCGCGTCAGGTGTTTGAAGAGGGGTTGCTCGTTCCGATTTCCTATCTCTTCAGAAAGGGTGAGGCGAATGCGACCCTGATGGAGATCATACGCGCCAATGTCCGCGATCCGCAGGCCGCAGAGGGCGATCTCTATTCGCTCGCCGCCTGCAATGAGGCGGGCGTGTCGCGGCTTCTCGAAACGCTCGACGAATTTGCGCTTAGCGGCCTTGATGATGTCGGCGCGATGATTGTTGAGAATTCGTGCGCCGCGATGCTCGATGAAGTGCGCGAGGTTCCGTTCGGCTCCTACGACTATTCGATGCGGATCGACGGGTACGACGAACCGGTCGATCTCGTCGTCAAGGTGCGCGTCGGCGAGACTGGCGTCGATGTCGATTTTACCGGAACGTCCGCCATCTCATCGCATGGCGTCAACGTGCCGCTCACCTATACGCAGGCCTACGCCTCGTTCGGCGTTCGCTGCGTCATCGGCAATATGGTTCCGAACAATGCGGGCTCGCTCGGCGTCGTACGCGTCGGCGCGCCGGAAGGCTCGATCCTCAACGCGCCGCGCCCTTGCGCCGTATCGGCGCGACACACGGTCGGGCAGATGTTGCCTGACGTTGTTCTCGGCGCCTTGTCGAAAGCGATCCCCGACCGCACGCCGGCGGAAGGCGCTTCCTGTCTTTATCTTCCCGTGCTGCTAGGCGGGCGCGGCGTCGGGGGCGGCGATGATTTCATCGTCAATCCGTTTTACACCGGCGGCGCCGGCGCGCGCCCGGGCAAGGACGGACTGTCCTGCACGGCGTTTCCATCGGGCGTCAGAAACACGCCGGTCGAAATCAACGAGGCCGCCGCGCCGATCATCATCTGGAAAAAGGAATACCGCGCCGATTCCGGCGGCGCCGGCCGTCTTCGCGGCGGGCTCGGTCAGACGCTGGAATTCGCGCATGCGCGCAGCGAGGCTTTCGCGGTTTCAAAAATGTTTGACCGCATCCGCCATCCGGCGCGCGGGCGCGACGGGGGACATGACGGCGGAAGCGGCGCGGCGCGTCTTGATGACGGCGCGCCGATGCGCGGCATGGGACGGGAAATCGTGCCGGCGGGCCGACGCCTGATCGTCGAGACGCCGGGCGGCGGCGGCGTCGGCGATCCGGCCGGGCGCGATCCCGACCGGCTGAAGGAGGATGTCCGCGCTGGGTTCGTCAGCGTCGAGGCGGCGAAATCCGCCTACAAGGCCAAATAGACTTGGCGGCGATAACGCGCCATCAAAACACGCATTCGCGCGATTTTCCGCCGCGATCATGATAAGGATGGGGGGTGCGTCGCCGCTTCGGCCAAAGCGCCGGTTTTCAGCGCTAAGACAATGTTCGGCTTCGGTTTTTCACAGCGTTGCGTAAACGGCGTTTGATGGCTTAGACGCTGATGGAACAAGAATTCAATCGGCGGGTTCCTGTCCGCCAATCGGGAGTGAGAGATGAGCAAGAAGAAGGGCCAGCCCGGCCCGCTCAGCCTTTATGTGCCCGAGCCTGAGTGCAGGCCGGGCGATCATCCCGATTTCAGCGAAATGCTGATTCCGAAAGCCGGCGAGGCGAGGAAGCCGCCGGTCGATGTCGATCCGATGGAAATCCCGGACCTCGCTTATTCCGTCATCCGGGTTTTGAACAAGAAGGGCGAGGCGGTCGGTCCGTGGGCGGGCGAGCTCGATGACGACCAGTTGATCGAGGGACTTCGTCACATGATGACGCTGCGCGCGTTCGATGCGCGCATGCAGATGGCGCAGCGTCAGGGCAAGACATCATTCTACATGCAGGCGCTCGGCGAAGAGGCCGTCGCCTGCGCGTTCCGCAAGGCGATGCAGCCGGGCGACATGAATTTTCCAACCTATCGCCAGCAAGGCCTGCTGATCGCGGGCGGCTATCCCATCGAAACGATGATGAACCAGATCTACTCGAATGAGCGAGATCCGGTGAAAGGACGCCAGCTCCCCGTCATGTACGCCTCGCAGGAGCATGGATACTTCACCATCTCCGGCAATCTCGCGACGCAATTCATCCAGGCGGTCGGCTGGGCGATGGGGTCGGCGATTAAGGGCGACACGAAAATCGCCGCCGGCTGGATCGGCGAGGGCTCGACGGCGGAGAATGACTTCCATTCCGCGCTCGTCTTCGCCTCGACCTACAAGCCGCCCGTCGTCTTGAACGTCGTCAATAATCAATGGGCGATCTCGACCTTTCAAGGCATCGCGCGCGGCAACGCGGCGACCTTCGCCTCGCGCGGTCTCGGTTTCGGACTTCCTTCGCTGCGCGTCGATGGGAATGATTATCTCGCCGTATTCGCCGTCGCCAAATGGGCGATTGAACGCGCGCGCAAAAATCTCGGCCCGACGCTGATCGAATTCGTCACCTATCGCGCCGGCGCGCATTCGACCTCCGACGATCCGACGGGGTACAGGCCGAAAGATGAATCATCGACCTGGCCGCTCGGCGATCCGATCGACCGGCTGAAACTCCATCTGATCCTTAAGGACAAATGGTCGGAGGAGCGCCACGCCCAGGCGAAGGCGCAGATCGAAAGCGAAATCCTGCAGGCGCAGAAAGAGGCGGAACAGCACGGCACGCTGCATAATGGGCCGCATGTTCCCGCCGGAACGATGTTTGAAGACGTTTACAAAGAGCCGCCGATCCATCTCATCCGGCAGCGCCAGGAAGCGGGGATCTGATCATGGCGCGCATGACAATGATCGAGGCGATCCGCAGCGCCATGGATGTCGCCATGGAGAAGGATCCCAATGTCGTCGTCTTCGGCGAGGATGCCGGCTATTTCGGCGGCGTCTTTCGCTGCACGCAGGGGCTGCAAAAAAAATATGGCAGCCAGCGCTGTTTCGATGCGCCGATTTCCGAAAGCGGAATTGTCGGCGCGGCGATCGGCATGGCCGTATACGGCCTTCGCCCATGCGTCGAAATTCAGTTCGCTGACTATGTCTATCCCGGATACGACCAGCTCGCTTCGGAAGCATCGCGCATCCGCTATCGCTCGGCCGGCGAATTCACCGTCCCGATGACGGTTCGCATGCCGACCGGCGGCGGCATTTTCGGCGGGCAGACCCACAGCCAAAGCCCCGAAGCGCTGTTTGCGCATGTGAGCGGTTTGAAAACGGTCATTCCGTCGAACCCGTACGACGCCAAGGGATTGCTGATCGCCTCGATCGAGGATGATGATCCCGTCATGTTCCTGGAGCCCAAGCGTCTTTATAACGGCCCGTTTGACGGCCATCACGACCGGCCGGTGACGCCGTTGAAGAAGCACGACCTTGGCGAAGTGCCGGAAGGACATTTCACCGTGCCGCTCGGCAAGGCTGCGGTCCGGCGCGAGGGCAACGATGTTACGGTGCTCGCCTACGGCACGATGGTGCATGTCGCGCTGACGGCGGCGGAAGAGACGGGCGTTGACGCCGAAATCATTGATCTCAGAACGATCCTGCCGCTCGATCTCGAGACGATCGAAGCATCGGTGAGAAAGACCGGGCGCTGCGTCATCGTTGTTGAGGCGACAAAGACATGCGGCTTTTCCGCTGAGCTGATGGCTGTCGTGATGGAAGGCTGTTTCCATCATCTTGAGGCGCCGGTGATCCGCGTGACCGGCTGGGACACACCCTATCCCCATGCGCATGAATGGGATTACTTCCCGGGACCAAAGCGCGTCGGCGCGGCGCTGAAAAAAGTGATGGAGCAGGCCTGATGGGCGTCCATGTCATCAAACTTCCGGATGTCGGCGAAGGTGTTGCGGAAGCCGAACTCGTCGAGTGGATGGTCAAGCCCGGCGACAACGTCATGGAAGACCAGGTGCTCGCCGCCGTCATGACCGACAAGGCGACAGTTGAAATCCCGTCGCCGGTCATCGGCAAGGTGACATGGCTCGGCGCCAAGGCGGGCGAAATCGTCGCTGTCGGATCGCCGATCGTGAAACTCGATGTCGACGGCGCCGGCAACGCGAAGGATGAAGACGTCGCGCCGGCGAAGGAAAAGCCCGCGGCGAAAGCCGCGCCCGCGCCGAAAGCGGAACCGAAACCTGCGCCCAAAGTCGAAGCGCCGAAAGCGGCGCCGAAAGCCGTAGCCGCCGCGCCCGCAGCGTCGGCGTCGAAACCGCCGCGCAAGGAAGGTGAAAAGCCGCTCGCGTCGCCGGCGGTGCGCAAGCGCGCCGCTGATGCAGGCGTCGATCTGCGCCGCGTGCCGGGAACGGGACCCGCCGGACGGATCACGCATGAAGACCTCGACGCCTATTTCGACCACGGCGCCGCAGCGCCGGCGGGCCGTGCGCGCGCAGCGGATACGAGCGTCAAGGAAATTCCGGTCATCGGGCTTCGCCGCAAGATCGCCGAGAAGATGGCGGTTTCGCGTTCGCGCATTCCCGACATTGTCTATGTCGATGAAGTCGACATGACGGCGCTTGAAGATTTGCGCGCCAAACTGAATACCGAAAAAAAGCCGGATCAGGCGAAGCTGACCGTTCTGCCGTTCCTGATGCGCGTGATGGCGAAGGCGATACAGGATCAGCCGCAGGTGAATTCGCTTTTCGACGATGAAGCTGGTGTCGTGAAACAATATGGCGGCATCCATATCGGCGTCGCCGCGCAAACGGATGGCGGCCTCGTCGTGCCGGTCGTGCGCCATGTCGAGGCGCGCGGTCTGTGGGAATGCGCGGCGGAAGTCGCGCGTCTCGCCGACGCCGCCAAAAAGGGAAGCGCCACGCGCGAGGAGCTTTCCGGCTCGACGATTACGATCACCTCATTGGGCGCGCTTGGCGGCATCGTCACGACGCCGGTCATCAATCATCCCGAAGTCGCGATCGTCGGCGTCAACAAGATGCAGGTGCGCCCCCACTGGGACGGAACGGCATTTGTTCCGCGCCGCATGATGAATCTTTCCTGCGCGTTCGATCACCGCATCATCGACGGCTGGAACGCCGCCGTCTTCGTGCAACGCGTGAAGACGCTGCTCGAAAACCCGGCGATGATCTTTATTGAGGACTAGACGATGACAGAACTCACCTGCAATGTGCTTGTCATCGGCGGCGGTCCGGGCGGCTATGTCGCCGGCATACGCGCAGGCCAGTTGGGTCTCGATACGATCGTCGTCGACGCAGAGGCGCTTGGCGGCACATGCCTCAATGTCGGCTGCATCCCCTCGAAGGCGGTCATTCACGCCGCGGACGAATTCGAGAAGGCGACGCATTTCGCCAATTCTTCCGCGCTCGGCATTTCCGCCGGCAAGCCGAAGCTCGATCTTTCGAAAACGGTCGCGTGGAAAGACGGGATCGTCAAACGCCTGACGACCGGCGTCGGCGGGCTTTTGAAGAAAAACAAGGTCAGGACGATCAAGGGCTGGGCGACATTCATCGACGGCAAGACTGTCGATGTGAAAACCGCTGACGGCGTTCAGCGCATTCGCGCCGGGAATGTCATCATCGCGACCGGCTCGGTTCCTGTTGAATTGCCGTTCATGGCGTTCGGCGGCAATGTCATTTCATCGACAGGCGCGTTGACGCTCGACGCGCCGCCGAAGAATTTTGCGATTGTCGGCGCCGGTTATATCGGTCTCGAACTCGGGATCGCCTTCGCCAAATTCGGCTCCAAGGTGACGGTCGTCGAGGCGATGGACCGCATCCTGCCGACTTACGATGCGGAACTGACGAAGCCGGTCGCCAAGCGCCTGAAAGACCTCGGCGTCACGGTCATCCTCGGTGCGAAGGCGAAGGGTCTTTCGAAAGACGGCAAGGCGCTTGAGATCGAGCAGAACGGCAAGAGCGAGAGCATTCCCGCCGACAAGGTGCTCGTGACGGTCGGCCGCAAGCCGCTTACCGAAGGCTGGGGCCGTGAAAATATCGCCATCGAGATGGATGGCCGGCACGTGAAGATCGATGAGCGCTGCCTGACATCGATGAGCGGCGTCTACGCCATCGGCGACGTTACGGGCGAGCCGATGCTGGCGCATCGCGCGATGGCGCAGGGTGAAATGGTCGCCGAAATCATCGCCGGTCATAATCGCCGCTGGGACAAGGTCGCGATTCCGGCGATCTGTTTCACCGATCCTGAAATCCTTTCCTGCGGCCTGTCGCCGGAAGAGGCGAAAGCCGCCGGTTACGCCGTAAAGACCGCGAATTTTCCTTTCATGGCGAACGGCCGCGCCATGACGATGGAAGCCGAAGACGGGTTCGTGCGCGCTGTCGCGCGCGAGGAAGACCACCTGCTGCTCGGTCTTCAGGCGGTCGGTCGCGGCGTATCGGAAATGTCGGCGGCGTTCGGTCTTGCCTTGGAAATGGGCGCACGGCTTGAAGATGTCGCCGGAACGATCCACGCGCACCCGACGCAGGGCGAAGCGTTGCAGGAAGCCGCGCTCAAGGCCCTTGGCCATGCGCTCCACATCTAAGCGCGCCGGCAAGAAAAAAGCCTCGCCCCGGGCTTCAAAAAAGAAGGTCGCGAAACTTGAAATCGGATGGCGCGAATGGGTAGCGCTTCCGCAGCTTTGCGATCGCGACATTCTCGCCAAGATCGACACCGGCGCTAAGACATCGGCGCTGCATGCGCACCGGATCCGCGAAGTCAGCGTCGACGGGCGGCCGCATGTCGAGTTTTACATTCACCCGGTGCAGAAGAGGCGCCGGCCCGAAGTCTATTGCGTCGCCCCGATTCATGACCGCCGGTCCATCAAAAGCTCCAACGGCGCGGAACAGGAGCGGATCGTCATCCTTGCGCGGCTCCGCCTCGGAACGCGCCTGCGCCAGATAGAACTTTCACTCGCCAATCGAGATGATATGGGATTTCGTCTTCTGATCGGTCGCGACGCGCTCGGCAAAAATGTTATCATCCACCCGGCCAGATCGTACCTGCTCGGCCGGTGACGCTTATTGAGGAATTCGATGAAGCTCGCCTTGATGTGCCAGAACGCCGGCCTCTATTCGCATAAGCGGCTTGTCGAGGCGGCTGTTGCGCGCGGCCATGAGATGGACGTCGTCAATCACCTCAAATGCTATATCAACATCACCTCGCATCGCCCGTCCGTCTTTTACCAGGGCCGCGATCTGCCGAAATACGACGCGGTCATTCCGCGCATCGGCGCTTCGGTGACGTTTTACGGCGCTGCGGTCCTCAGGCAGTTCGAAATGATGGGTGTTTACCCGGCGAATGAATCCGTCGCCATTTCGCGCTCGCGCGACAAGCTGCGCTCGCTGCAATTGCTGGCGCGCAAGGGGATCGGCCTGCCGGTGACGGTCTTCGCGCACAAGACATCGAATGCGGAAGAAGTGATCAAGATGGTCGGCGGACCGCCCGTCGTCATTAAGCTGCTCGAAGGCACGCAGGGGATCGGCGTCATTCTCGGCGAGACCGAGAAAGCGGCGGAATCGATCATCCAGGCGTTCGGCGGCGTCAACACCAACATCCTCGTTCAGGAATTCATCAAGGAAGCGGGCGGGGAGGACATTCGCTGTCTCGTTGTCGGCGACAAGGTCGTCGCCTCGATGAAGCGCCGGGGCAGGGAAGGCGAGTTCCGCTCCAACCTTCACCGCGGGGGCTCGGCGGAGAAAGTGAAGATCACGCCGGCGGAGCGCTCAACCGCGATCTCGGCCGCGCGGGCGATGGGGCTCAACATCTGCGGCGTCGACATGCTGCGCTCCAATCATGGTCCCGTAGTCATGGAAGTGAATTCCTCTCCCGGCCTTGAAGGAGTTGAAACCGCGACCGGCATTGATGTCGCCGGCCTCATCATCGAGTTCGTCGAGAAGAACGCAAAGCCGGACAAGACGAAAACCAAAGGCAAGGGGTGACCGGATGACGCGCGGCGCGATCGAGGTGCGGATATCGTCGCCCGAAGACGCTGACGCCGTGTCGAAGGTTCTGCTGCGCTCTTATGGAACGCTCTATCGCGGTTGGTATCGCGATGACGTGCTGGAGAAGGCGCTCCCCGTGATGACGCGCGCCAATCCGGTCCTCCTGAGTTCCGGGCGCTATTTTGTCGGCCTCGTCGACGGCGCGATCATTGGGTGCGGCGGCTGGAGCGCGCAAAGGCCGACGGGCGGCGTCGTTCCGCGGCTTGCGCATTTGCGGCATTTCGCGACCGATCCCGATCATCTCAATCACGGCTGCGGCGGCGCCATCGCAGGGCGGTGCTTTGATGAGGCGATCGCCTGCGGTTTTTCGGAGATGGAAGTGATATCGAGCCTGACGGCTGAGGCGTTTTACGCGCGGCACGGGTTTCAGCAGGTTGCGATCGTCAGGCAGCCGATGGGCGGGGTTGAATTCGCCTGCGTGCTGATGCGCAAGAGACTGGAGAGGAATGAATGAAAGCCCGGCTGCTCGGATTTGAGTGGGATGCAAGCTCCAGCCATTCTCGCGGGCCGGCGCTGGCGCCGACCGTCGTCAAACGGCTTTTGCGGAGCGAAGCGTCAAGCTCCTATTCGATCGATCTTGTCGACATGCGCGAGGCGATTGAAGACTATGTCATCCCATCCCTGCCGGATGACGGCGAGATGGCGCGGGCGCAAATTCGCGAAACCGCCGAGGACTGTTTCGCAGCCGGCTTCACGCCCCTGTCGATCGGCGGCGATCATTCGGTGACCTATCCGATCCTGAAGGCGGTCGCCGCGAAATACGGCGCCGTCAATGTTCTGCACATAGACGCTCATCCAGATCTTTATGACGCCTATGAAGGCGACCGTTACAGCCACGCATGCCCTTTCGCGCGCGCGCTTGAAGACGGCCTCATCAAATCCCTCGTGCAGGTCGGCATTCGCTGCTGGGACCCGCATGCGCGCGGCGTCGCCGACAAGCATGGCGTCAAGGTCCTGCGCGCCGACCAGGCGGGCGACATCCCTGACGCGATCTTTTCCGGGCCGCTTTACATGTCGATCGATCTTGACGGGCTCGACCCCGCCTTTGCGCCGGGCGTGTCGCATCCGGAGCCCGGCGGCCTTTCAACGATCGATGTGCTGGCGATGATCCGCCGCATCAGGGGGCCGCTCATCGGCGCGGATATCGTTGAGCTAAACCCTGAGCGCGACCCGCAGATGACGACGGCGCGCGTCGTCGTCCGGCTGGCGAAAGAGCTGGCGGCGAAGATCGTCGGCTAGTCGAACAGGCTCGAAACCGATTCCTCATTCGCAATCCGTCGGATCGCCTCGGCGAGGAGCCCGCCGATCTCAACGCTCTCGATCTTTTTGGCGGCGTCTATTTCGGGCGTCGCCATGATCGAATCCGAAACGACGAGACGGGTCAGCGCTTTTGCGTTTTCAATGCGCTTGTAGGCCTCGCCGGAAAGGACGCCGTGCGTCACATAGGCGGAGACGCTTTTCGCGCCTTTTTCCATAATGGCGTCGGCGGCATTGCACAGCGTGCCGCCTGAATCGACGATGTCGTCAAACAGGATGCAGTGGCGGTCTTTGACGTCGCCGATAATGTGCATGACTTCCGATACGCCGGCCTGTTCACGGCGCTTGTCGACGATCGCGAGCGGCCGGTTGTCGAGCCGTTTTGAAAGCGAGCGGGCTCTCACGACGCCGCCGACATCCGGCGAGACGATCGTGATGTCGTCGGTGACGCCCTTGTGGACGGCGCGGATCTTCTCCTCGAAGACTTTCACCGCATAAAGGTTGTCAGTCGGGATATCGAAAAAGCCCTGGATCTGCCCGGCGTGAAGATCGACGGTGAGAAC
>JAGRED010000135.1 GCA_020446725.1 Parvularculaceae bacterium
CACGGCTGGGCTTTCACCGTCAACAAGCCGGATCTTGTTGATGATTACGCGCTTGAGGTCGATGATCCGGAAAAGCCGACGCGATACAAATATGCGGGCGACTGGCGGGCCTTTGAGCGCGGCGAGGCGAAGTTTCGCGTCAAATTATGGGGGCCGTTCAGCCTTCCGGTGACGCGGAGGACCTATCGCACCGTTCACGGGCCGGCCTTTGAGACGCCGAACGGCTGGCGCGCCGTCGCTTTCGCCGGCGACGGCGATATCCGCGCCGTTGAGCAATGGCGGCGGATGAACAAGGCGAAGAATTTTGAAGAATGGAAGCGCGCAATGGAGATGCAGGCGATACCATCTTTTAATGTCGTCTACGCCGATCGTTCAGGCGCTATCGCCTATTTTTACAATATGGCGGCGCCGGTGAGGGCGGGAGAATGGGACTGGTCGAAGACGGCTCCCGGCGATCGTGCGGATCTTGTCTGGCGCGGCGTTATTCCGTTCAACGCAAACCCGAGCATTGTTAATCCCGGATCAGGCTATGTCGTTAATGCAAACAACGAACCCTGGTATGCATCGGCGCCCGAAGACAGTCCGGATGAGGGTGATTTTCCCGCCAATACGGGCGTCAGGGCGCGCTCGACCAATCGGGGCCTTCGCGAGCAGGCGCTTTATGGCGCTGATCCGTCAATAACGGCTGAAGAATTCGTCGCGTATAAATTCGATGATTCCTATGCAGAGGAATCGAACTTGCGGCGGCTGATCGCGACGACGCTGAACGATCCGTCGATCTCGGGCGATGAAGCGCTCGCGCCGGCGCTCGACATTCTCCGGCGATGGGACGGCTCGGCGCATCGCGACAGCCGCGGCGCGGCGCTCGCGATCGCGTTCGGGCGTTACGCGCTCGGGCTTTTGCTGAACGGCGACAATGCGGAAATTCCGGACGCCAAATCGGCGCTTCGGAAAGCCTCGGCCGACCTCATGGCGGGGTTCGGCCGGCTTGATCCTGAGTGGGGCGCCGTCAACCGCCTCAAACGCGGCGCGGTCGATCTTCCAGTCGATGGCGGCCCCGATACGCTGCGCGCGATCTATTCGCTTTCGGATTATTCAAAGGGCGCGGGCGAGGCGATCGCCGGCGACACTTACATCATGGTCGCTGAATGGATGCCGGATGGCGCGCGCAAGCTGCGCACCATCCATCAGTTCGGCGCGGCGACGCTTGATGCCGGTTCTCCGCATTATGCCGACCAGGCGCCGCTCTTCGCCGAGGAAGCGTGGAAAAAGCCGGCCATGGAGCTTGCCTCGGTCGAGGCCGAGGCGACGCGCGATTACCGCCCTGGCCGCGAATAGCGGCGCGTCAGGCGAAAATTTCAGCGAAGAACGCGCGCATCGCGTCCCATGAGCGCCGGTCAGCCGCCGCGTTGTAGGCGAACCCCGGAAAGCCGTAGGCGTCGATATCGCGATTGGTGAAGCTGTGGCCCGCACCGCCGTAAACATGCATTTGCCAATCGACGCTGCCAGCCGTCATCTCTTCGGCGAACGTCTGCCGCTTATCGTCCGTGATGATCGGGTCATCTGCGCCGAGGCAGACGAGAATCGGACAGCGAATGCTCTTCGCGTCGGCAGGCCGGATCGTATCGAGCCCGGCGTGAAAACCGACGACGCCGGCGATGTCGGCGCCGGACCGCGCGAGTTCGAGAACGGCGGTTCCGCCAAAACAGAAGCCGGTTGCGGCGATGCGCGCGCCGTCGACGGCCGGATGGGATTTCAGGACGTTGAGTGCGACGGCGGTTCGGCCACGCAGTTCGTCAAGATCGGCGCGAAGCGCGGCGACGAATTGCATGGCGTCTTCGATCGGCGGTTCTGCGATGCCGTAGAGATCGAGCGCGAAGGCGATAAATCCGAGCGCGGCGATTTCCTGCGTTCGCCGCTTGATGTGATCGGTGACCCCGGGGCCTTCATGCGCGACGAGCACGCCGGGCGCACGTTTGCCGCCGGATCCGTCCGCGAAGAAACCGTTGAACGTCTTGCCGCCGAACGCGTAAGAGACCGGTCCTAGCGGCGGCGTTTCTAGCGCCATTTCAGATTGAATTCGCGCATCAGGTGAAAGCCGGCGCGATACTGGTTGCGGTCCCCATAAAGGGCGATGATCGGCGTTTGTGCGAAATCATCGAAGATATAGCTGTAGCTGACATAGGGGTTCAGCGACCAGCGCTTGCCGATATTGATATAGGCGTTGAAACTGCCGCCGATGTCGCGCATGCCGCGCGGCGCGTCATAGACGGGCAGGCCGGACGCCAGCGATTGTTCGGGCGTAACGGAGAAATAAGTATCCGCGTAACGCTCGCCGACCCATGTCGCATTGGCCGACACTGACGTTGACAGGCGGCCGTAGCGGAACAGCAGCGCCGTGCCGGCCGCGTCGACGACGAGACCGTCATGACCGCCGACGATGCCTTTCCTGATTTTGAAGCGGAACAGGAAGCTGTCGACGAATTTCGTCGCTGCGAAGCCGCCGACTTCAAGCGTGTGATCGATATCG
>JAGRED010000136.1 GCA_020446725.1 Parvularculaceae bacterium
ATCGCGGATGGCGTCGGCGATATCGGGCGTCACGCCCTGCGCCAGCGCGTAATAGCGTCCCATCAGGCCTTGCAGTTCCGGGAACTCATAGACCATGCCGGTCGTGAGGTCCGCTTTCGCGAGCAGCGCGGCCTTTTCGGCAAGCGCGGGATCGGCGCCGACGGCCGGCGCGATTTCCCTCGCCAATGCCGCGACGCGCCGCGCCTTGTCGCCGATAGAGCCGAGCCCTTCGAAGAAGGTGACGCGGTTCAAATCCTCAACGCGCGCTTCAAGCGGCTTTTTCAGATCCTGATGATAGAGGTACCACGCATCCGAAAGCCGCGCGGTCAACACGCGCTCATAGCCGGCGCGCATCGCCTTGCCGCCGTCCGCCGCGTCGATATTGGCGACGAAGACGAATTTGTTCGCGAGCCTTCCGGTCTTCGGGTCCTTCACCGAAAAATATTTCTGATGACCGCGCATCGAGGCGGTGAGAACTTCATCCGGCAGCGCGAGGAACTTTTTGTCAAAGGCGCCGATCATCACGACCGGCCATTCGGCGAGGCCGGCGACCTCGGCGAGCAGCCCCTTGTCTTCGACAAGGTCAAGCCCCTGCGCCTCGCAAAGCGTCTTCGCATCCGCCGCGATCATCTCGGCCCGCGCGTCGCCGTCGAGAATGACTTTCGCGTTCGTCAGCGCGGGAACGTATTTGTCGAAATTGCGCGCATGGATCGGCCCGGTCGAGAACCGCCGATGGCCGTGCGTCACGTCGCCGGATTTGACGCCGCCGATTTCGAACGGAACGATCTCGTCATTGAAACAGCAGAGCACGGACTGGAGCGGGCGCACCCATCTTATTTCACCCTCTCCCCAGCGCATCGATTTCGGCCAGGGGAAATCCTTCACAAGCGCGGGCACGGCGTCGGCGATAACGGCCGCCGTATCGCGTCCTTTTTCCTCGATCTTCGCGACGTAATAGGCGCCCTTCTTGTCCTCGACGATTTCGCACTGGTCGAGAGAGGAAAGCCCCGCCGATTTCAGGAACCCCTCGACCGCCTTTTCCGGCGCGCCGACGCGCGGGCCTTTTTTTTCCTCCTTGCGGTCCGGCTGGCGCGCCGGCAGCCCGGTCGCGATCAGCGCAACACGGCGCGGCCCCGCAAACGCCTTCACGCCTTCGGGGAGGTAACCGGCTGCGAGCAGGCGCTCGTTCATCATCCGCTCAAGCTCGCGCGCGGCGCGGGCCTGCATCCGGGCGGGGATTTCTTCGGAAAAAAGCTCAAGGAGAAGGTCTGGCATGTCAGGTTCAGGCGTTAGGGATCGGGACAGGGGCAGCTTCTAGCCGGCGCCTCCCCCAAAACCTAGTCCCCGGCGTCCCGTCCCTAGGCCGTCCGCTTCATTTGCACGGCGGCGATGCGCGCGGAGAGCTTACCTTCCGCGGTGAGGAAATCCGCCTCGGCATGGATGAGGCTTTTCGACGTGTTGACGACGCGGGCCTCGATCAGCGCGCGCGGCTTCATGACGGGACGGAAATACGTCGTTTCAAGGCGGGACGTGCGGAAGCGGTCGTCATTCGTTTCAAGAACCGTCATTGCGACAAGCCCCGTCACGTGATCGGCGACCGAGGCGATATGCCCGCCGAACATCACGCCGTCCGGCATGACGAAGCGGTCATCGATCTCCCAGATCATGGAAAGCCGGCCCCATTCCCAGTCAGTGAGGCGAAAAGTTCCGAGCTTTTTTTCGGCCCATTCATTGAAACGCGTGTCGCCGCGCTTGTAACCGTTGAGGATTTCACTATGCCGGTCAGAGGTTTTCGGCATCAAACGCTCTTGTGCGAACCGTCGCAAAACGGCGCGCCTTTCGTGTGTTTGCAACAGCAGAAAAAGACGCGCTTCGATTGGTCGGCCGTCCATTTCATCGGCGTGAAGTCGGTTCCCTTGTGTGAGCCGTCGCAAAAGGGCTGCGATTTCGACCGCCCGCAGGCGCACCAGAAATAGGCCTTGCCCGCCTCGACATCGACGGCGAGCGGGGCCCTGGCGGCGATAGTCGGTTCAGCCATAAATGCTCCTCAGGGTGTTAATCGGATCGAACAGCCTATCAGCGGGACCGGGCGCTGAAAAGCGTCACTTGCCAAGCACGCAGGCGTCGAGCCTTTCATTGCGCACGACATCCATCCGTTTACGGATCGTCGCCGCGCGGGCGCGCACGTAAGGCCCGGGATTGACCGCGCGCCATTTGTTGGGGCTCGGCAACACCGCGGCGAGGAGCGAGGCTTCTTCGCGCGTCAACGCCGCCGCGCTCTTGCCGAAGCGCGCCTTTGCGGCGGCCTCGGCGCCGAAATATCCGTCGCCCCATTCGGCGACGTTGAGATAAAGCTCCATCGTCCGCCTTTTGCCCCAGATCCGTTCGGCGACCAGCGTGAAATAGGTTTCAAGTCCCTTTCTCGCCCAGCCGCCGCCCTGCCAGAGAAAAACGTTCTTCGCCGTCTGTTGCGTGATCGTCGAACCGCCGCGGCGTTTCCCGCCGTTCTTGTTGTCCTCGATCGCCTCTTCAATCGCCTCGATATCGACGCCCTTGTGCAGGCAGAAGCGCGAATCCTCCGCTGCAATGACCGCCCGCACGAGATGCGGCGAGATTTCCTTAAGCGGCGCCCAGGGATGATGGATGACATCGCCCGAGAGTTTTCGCTGCAGCATCGTCCAGGTGCCGGGCGGCGGCGCGAAGCGATAGACGACGGCGCCGATGATCGGTGAAAGGACGAGCAGCGCCAGCGCGATGAGGCCGCCGCGCAAGGTCGCACCGCGCGCGCGTTTCAGATTCTTTTTGGAAATCGTCTTGCCAAGGAATTTCAAGGGAATAGTCCGCCCGCCGCCGACAGAGGCGATGATTTTCCGCCAAAGCGCCAGCCTTCGCAAGCCGCGCCACGACGGCTTGCCCTCAGGCAAATCATGCTAGCCTTTCCGGGCGCGGCGAAAAGACCGTCGCGATTGAGGGAGGAACCCATGTCCGACGTTCCGGCAGACCGCATGGTCGAGTTCAAAGACGCCTTCAAGCTTGGGCTGACGAATTACGCGCAATTTCACGGCCGGTCCTCGCGCGGCGCTTATTGGTGGTATGCGCTCTGGATTCTCATGATCTCAATCGGGCTTGCGATCATTGACGGCATCCTCTTCAGCGGCTTCGTCAGGAAAACCGGCGGCGACGGGCCGATCCAGGTTCTGTTCAGCCTCGGAATGCTGTTGCCGAATATCGGC
>JAGRED010000137.1 GCA_020446725.1 Parvularculaceae bacterium
CGGCGCCGGCCGCGCCGTTCGAACTGCATGTCGACGGTTCGTTGACGAATTCGACCCTCATATCGTCTGACGATCTGATCATCACGAAAGAAAGCGGCCCGCCGGCCTTCGCCGGGATTGTCGCCAGCGCCAGCGCATTCGCCCGGATGGTGTTCAAAGGCGCCAAGGCGCGCGGCACGCTTTCGGCGCCGGAAGCGGCGGTCTCCGGCGATCTGACGTTCACCTTGCTCGGCGCCGTTTATGACGGCGCGACGACCCGCGGCACAGCCAGCATTGAAATGCGCGTCGACGGCGCCGTTTCTACCGGCGTCGCCCCGCAACGCATCGAATTCATGACCGGCGCGGATGCCGTCAGAACGGAAAGAATGCGCATCACCAGCGGCGGTAATGTCGGCGTCGGCAAGACGGCGCCGACGACGAAGCTCGATGTCGATGGCGCCGTCAGGGTAAAAAGCTATGCCAAGGCGGCGCTTCCGTCGGCGTCCAGCGCCGGCGCCGGCGCGATCGTCCATGTCGCGGACGAGGCCGGCGGCTCGGTTCTCGCATTCTCCGACGGTGCGGGCTGGCGGCGGGTGACGGACAGGGCCTTGGTGAGCTGAAATCGGCAAATGACCGTTGTTTCAATGGTTTATGAGTTAAAGTCGGGATCGGGACTGAAGAAGGTCGCGCCCGGCTGATTGGGCGACGCCTTTGCGTAGCGACTGTGCGGGAGATCACGGCTTGCTCAGAGACTATTAGTGTAGTTTTGGTAGGTGCAGGCGTCCGGCGACGGCCGACAAAAGACGCAGGATCAAGGGCTTGGCGATCAAGGACGAAAAGCTTTCAGAGGATATGCGCGCCGGCGTCGCGGCTGCGCGCCCATTGCTCGTGAGGGCGGCGGTATTTTCGGCCGGCGTCAATCTGCTGATGCTGACCGGCCCGATCTACATGCTGCAGCTATACGACCGGGTTCTCGCGAGCCGGAGCCTGCCGACGCTCGCCGTACTCACGCTGCTGATCATCGGTCTCTATCTGGCGATGGGCCTGCTCGATTTCGTGCGCACCGCGCTTGTCTCGCGCGCCGCCGCACGCTTCGACGCCAAGCTCGCCGACGCTGCCTTCAATGCGGCGGTTGAAGGCGCTCGGTATTCCGGCGGACAGGCGGGCGAGGCGCCGTTGAAGGATCTCAGAACGATCCGGCAAGCGGTCGGCTCTTCGGCGATCACGACGTTTTTCGACGCGCCTTTCGCGCCCCTCTATTTGCTGATCGTCTTCATGCTGCATTGGGCGCTTGGCGTTACGGCCACCCTGGGCGCCGCCGCGCTGATCGTGATGGCGATCCTCAACGAGCGCGCATCGCGCAAATCGCTCGCCGCCTCGCTTGAATCGGGCGCTGCGGGCGATGCCGCGATGGCGGCTATCCTGCGTAACGCCGCCGCGACGGACGCGATGGGCATGCGCGGCGCGGTCAGGACCATGTGGTTTGAGCATTCATCGAAAATGCTCGCGTCGAACGCCGAAGCGGGTGATCGGATCAACACATTCGGCGCTGCGACCAAAGCGAGCCGGATGTTCCTGCAATCGCTTATTCTCGGCGCAGGGGCTTTGCTCGTCATCGCACACCAGACGACGCCGGGCGTCATGATCGCCGCCTCGATCATCACCGGCCGCGCGCTCGCGCCAATTGAAATGGCGATCGGGCAATGGCGGGTCATCGGCGCGGCGTTCGCGGCGTGGAAGCGGCTTGAGAGGTTTCTGGCGGCGGCGCCGAAGCAGGCGGAAAAAATCGCCTTGCCCGCGCCGAAAGGCCATCTCAAGCTTGACCGTGTTTACGTGCAGCCGGCGCTCGCCAAAAAGCCGATCGTCAAAGGCGTGACCCTTGAGTTGAAGCCGGGCGAAGCGCTCGGCATTGTCGGGCCGTCGGGCGCAGGCAACTCGACGCTCGCGCGCGCGATGGTCGGCGTTGAACGCGTTATCTCGGGCGATGTGCGGCTCGACGGGGCCGATCTTCTGACCTGGCCGCGCGATGATGTCGGCCGGTTCATCGGCTATTTGCCGCAGGAAACGGAGCTGTTCGCCGGGAGCGTCGCACAGAATATCGCACGCTTCGATGCGACCTCGAGCGACGATGAAATCGTGGCGGCCGCTCAGGCGGCCGACGCGCTCGATCTTGTTCTCGGCCTGCCGGACGGATTTGAAACGGATGTCGGCGATCGCGGTCATCGTTTGTCGGTCGGACAGCGTCAGCGCATCGGTCTTGCCCGCGCACTCTTCCGCGAACCGGCGCTGATCGTTCTCGATGAACCGAACTCCAATCTGGATTCGGAAGGGGAGGTGGCGCTTTCAAACGCCATTCAAAAGGCGAAGGAGCGCGGCGCGGCGCTTGTCGTCGTTGCGCATCGGTCAAGCGCGATCGCGCATGTCGACCGTCTCCTGATGCTGATTGACGGCGAACCGCGCGCCTATGGTCCGCGCGATGAAGTGCTTGCGAAGATTGCGCCGGGCGTTGCGGCGATCGGGTCGAAAAAAACACAGGAAACCGAATCGAATGCCACTCCCAGCCGTTCAAACGCCTGACGCGGCCGACGATTCCGATCGGTTCATTCGGCTCGGCTGGATAGCCGCCGCCGCCGTGTTCGGCGGCCTGATCCTTTGGTCGATCCTGGCGCCGATCAACAGCGCCGTGATTGCGCCGGGTCACCTTTCCGTTGAAACCAACCGCAAGACGATCCAGCACCTCGAAGGCGGCGTCATCCGCAAAATTCTCGTCAAGGAGGGGCAGGAGGTTAAAGCGGGCGACCCGCTCGTTGAACTCGACGATACGGTGCCGGGCGCCAATGCGGATGTTCTTTCCGCCCAGCTCGCCGAGGGCATCGCGCGCTATGCGCGGCTTCTCGCCGAGCGTGACGGCCTTTCCGAGATCCCGGCGGAATCGCTCGCTTTCAATCTCGCGCCTGACGATCTCGACTATACGTCGAATCTTGAAGGCCAGCGCAGGCTTCTCGAAGCGCGTGAAGAAACGAAGGCGACGCAGATTGCGTTGCTTGAAGAACGCATCGTGCAGCAGACGAAACGGATCGAGGGGTATTCGACGCAATTGCGATCGCTGCGCGAACAATCGCGTCTCGTCGGCGAAGAACTTGACGGGGTCAAGAAACTCAATGCGGAAGGCTTCGCGCCGACAACGCGCGTGCGCGAACTTGAGCGAACGAAGGAAGCCATTGCGGGCCAGCGCGGGCAGCTGACGGCGTCAAGCGCCGAATCGGAAAGCGAGATTTCCGGAGCGCGGCTGGAGATTGCGCGCCTTCGCCAGCAATCGCGTGAAGACGCGATCAAGGAATCGCAGGACCTTGAAGTCCAGATCGCAGCGCTGATTGAGCGGCGCACGGCGGCGCTCGACGCGTTGAAACGAACCGAGATCAGGGCGCCGGAAGACGGAATCGTGCTCGGCCTTTCAGTGCATACTGTCGGCGGCGTGATCGCGCCCGGCGCGCCTGTTATGGAAATCGTTCCAAAAGGCGATTCGCTTCTTGTCGCGGCCCGCATCATGCCGCGAGATGTCGATAAGGTGAAACCCGGGCAGGAAGCGGTCATTCGTTTTCCGGCCTTCAACGCCCGCGTTACGCCGGAAGCGATCGGTTCGGTAAGGCAGGTCTCGGCGGACAGCTTTGTCGACAAGGAATCGGGCGTCGCCTATTTCCTTGTGCTGATAGATTTGCCGCCGCAGGAAGATCTGAAGAAAATCTTGAGAGGGCAGGCGTTGCTGCCGGGAATGCCGGCGGAAAGCTTCATTCGCACAGGCGCTCAACCTGCGATCACCTATTTGCTGAAACCGCTCACCGATGCGTTCTCGCGCGCCTTGCGCGAGGAGTGACGCGACGCATGAAGATCCTTTTTCTGCACGACAACTTCCCTGCGCAGTTTGGACCAATCGGCGAATATCTGGCGAAGACCGGCTGGGACGTGACGTTCGGAACGCAGCGCGCAGGTGCCGCCTCGCCGCTGTTGAAGGTGTTCAATTACAAGCCGCATCGGGAAAATACGAAGGGCGTTCACCCCTACGCGGCGACGTTCGAGCGCGCGGCGATCAACGGTCAGGCGGCAGCGCGCGTTTGTCTGGAGCTGAAAAAACAGGGCTATGCGCCTGATGTCATGATGGCGCATTCGGGTTGGGGGCCGGGCATGTATCTGAAAGACGTCTGGCCCGA
>JAGRED010000014.1 GCA_020446725.1 Parvularculaceae bacterium
CCCATCCTGACGACGCCGGCGATGAGCGATTGCGACGGCGCTTCACGGCTGACGATCAGCGTCCGCTTGGCGACGTTTTTCGCAAGATCGCCGACGCGCTCAAGTTCGCCGGCGAGCTTCATGTAGCTTACCGCCTGGCGGAGCTGGCGGTCCGGCATCGGACCGGCCTTTAGAACTTCGAGCACTTTCTCATCAATTGCGCGGTTGAGCGCATCGATCTTGGCGTCGCCGCGGACGACCTTCTCGGCGGCGGCGATGTCGCGCCGCTCAAGCGCGGAAATGGCGTCGTTGAGTTGGGTTTCGACGAGCGCGGCAAGCTGGGCGAACTCAATCTCGATCGCGCGGGGCGCGGGCGGCGGCGTGCTTGCTGCGGTGATCGCCATAATCTCTCAAACAGGGGTTTGGGCGTGTGCGCCTTCCTTCGCCAAAATGTGTGACAGATTCTTGTCTGAAACGGAAATTGTCGCGCAAAAAGTGCGCAACAGGCCGCTTTGTCCCTGAGTCATGCCGTCAGGCGGATCCTTCCGGGCTTAAGGGAAAATAGCAGGTGAACGCTGTGCCGCCGGCGAGCCGGCTCTCAACCTGGAGCCCGCCTTTGTGCCGGTTGATGATGTGTTTGACGATCGCGAGGCCGAGCCCCGTGCCGCCGCTTTTCTTGGATCGCTCGATATTCACCCGGTAAAACCGCTCGGTCAGGCGCGGCAGATCGCTGCGTTCGACGCCAGGTCCGAAATCGCGGATCTGGATGAAGGCGAGGCGATCGACATCGAGTCCAAGGCGGCCGGCGAGCTGGGCCGCCGTGTCGCCGGACCGGTGGGCGACCTCGCCATCCTGCGACATGCTCGGCGCGGCGCCGCGGCCCGCCTTCACTTTGATCATGGCGGGCTCGCCGCCATATTTGATCGCATTGTCGATCAGATTCTGAACCGCCTGGAAAAGCTCGTCGCGATCGCCAGGCACCATGATCGGCGCGTCGTCGAGATTCTGGAAATCGACGATGGCGGATGATTGTTCGAACACCGGGCGCGAACTTTCGATCACATCCTCCGCCAGAACCGCGAGATCGACGCTGCCCGCCGGCGGCACATGTTCATGCAGCTCGATCCGCGACAGCGACATCAAATCGGCGACGAGACGCTGCATCCGCTCGGCCTGCGCCTGCATGATCGACAGAAATTTCTCGCGCGCTTCGGGATCGTCTTTCGCATGACCGCGCAGCGTCTCGATGAACCCGATCAGCGAGGCGAGCGGCGTTCGAAGCTCGTGGCTCGCTGAAGCGACGAAATCGGCGCGCATCTGCTCGACGCGTCGCTCGCTGGTCAGGTCGCGCACATAGACAAGAATCCGGCCCGGCCGCTCCTGCTCATCAAGCGGCGCGACAAAAGCGCGGCAATGCCTTTCAACGGGACCGATGGTTGAAAAGTCGACAGCGTGGGCGGCCTCGCCTTTCGCCACGGCTTCCGCCGCCTCGAACACATTGGGCGCGCGCAGGGCCGCCGCGAAATGCCGGCCTTCCAGATTCGTCGCGCCGAGAAATTCCTCCGCAGCCGGATTGGCGTGATCGATCACGCCCGCAGCGTCGAGAATGAAAAGCGGCTCTGGCAACGCGGTGGCGACGCCGCGCGCGAGCCGCAGGCTTTCAAGCTCGGCCTGTTGCGCGTTGATTTCGCTCGCGACAACGCGCTCGACCGGCAGCGCCCATTCGCGCCCTGAAGAAAGCCGGTAACGCACGCCGATGGCGGCGAGAAAGGCGATCCAGCAGACGCCCGGAAGCCAGATATGGCGCGGCAACCCGAACAGGGACGCCTCGCTCGGGCCGAAAAGCACGACCGCAAGGCCGATAAGGGCGGTGATGACGGCCGACCAGAGAAAATCGCGCGCGCGCACCTGCGCGGCGGTCTTGCGGATAAGGGCGGCGAGATCTTCCTGCATCGGCGTGCGATTATCGCGATTTCTCGCTCGCGATCCAGCGGTCGATTTTTCCCTCGACGAGCGTCAGCGGCAAAGCCCCGTCCTCCAGCAGCGCGTCGTGAAAGCGGCGCAGGTCGAATTTTTCGCCAAGCGCCTTCTCGGCGCGGCTGCGCAGTTCACGGAATTTCAGCTGGCCGATCTTGTAGGCGAGCGCCTGACCCGGCCAGGCGATGTAGCGATCAACCTCGGCTTCGATATTGTGTTCCGACAGCGCCGTATTCTCCGTCATGAAATCGATCGCCTGCTGGCGCGTCCAGCCTTTGGCGTGCATGCCGGTGTCAACGACGAGCCGGCAGGCGCGCCACATCTCGTAAGAGAGGCGTCCGAAGTCAGAATACGGATCTTCATAGAAACCGACATCGAGCCCGAGGCTTTCCGCATAAAGCCCCCAACCTTCGATGAAGGCGGTGAACCCGCCGAACCGGCGAAACTCCGGCAGGTCAAGCTCTTGCGCGAGCGCGATCTGGAAATGGTGGCCGGGCACAGCCTCGTGCAGGGTCAACGCCTCGATCTCAAAGAGCGGGCGCGTGTCGAGTTTTGAGGTGTTGACGCGATAGACGCCGGCGCGCGAACCGTCGCCCGCGGGTCGCTCGTAATAGGCCGTCGTCGTCCCCTCGGCGATATCCGCAGGGATTTCCTTCAGCGTGTAGGGCATGCGCGGCAGGCGCGTGAAAAGCTTCGGCAGTTCCCCGTCGATCTTTTTTGCGACGAAAGAATTCTTCTCCATCAGCTCTTCAGGCGTTTTCGCATAGAAGCGCGGATCGCTTCTCAAGAATTCCTGGAACGCCTTGAGATCGCCGTCGAAACCGACCGACTTGATGACGGCGCCCATCTCCTTGCGAATGCGCGCAACCTCGGAAAGTCCGAGCGCATGGACCGCGTCGGAAGTCATGTCGGTCGTGGTGAAGAGGCGGATGCGATAGGCGTAGTAGTCATTGCCGTCCGGCAACGACGACGCGCCGATTTCCGTCCGGCACGCGGGCGCATAGGTCTGCTCGTAAAAGTCAGCAAATTGGCGGATCGCCGGCACGGCGGCGCCCATCACCGCTTTTTCCGCGGCGGTCTTCAGTTTATTCCAGTCACGCGCGCCGATCGTCGACGGCTTCGCCTCGAAAGGCTTCATCAGGACGCTGTCCTCAGCTTTGTCGACGACATGATGGCGAATCGTCTGGTCGAACCCTTCCATCGGGGCGCAAGGCTGCGTCCAGCCCGCTTCGACGCCTGCGGAAAGGCGCGCGATCGCCGCATCCATGTAAGCCGGCGCCGCGTTCAGGCGCGCGACATAGCTTTTGAAATCCGCCTTTGTGAAGAACGGCAGCTCGTCGGGGAGATCGGTGATGTGATTGTGCGGACCGTAACGATTGGTGATCGCCATGTATTTGCCGCCGAAGGCTGCGCCTTCGATATCGTTGCGAAGATCGAGCGTCAGGAGGTCGTAGTTCACGCGTTGGGCCGCATCCAGCGCATCGGCGTCGAGCGCTTCAAGGCGCGCCAGGAAACCCTTTTCCATCTCAATTCCGGCATCGAATGCGGCGAGAGAGGGATCGTCCAGCCTGTCATCGTATTCGCGCACGCCAAGCGTCGTCGCAAAGGTCGGGTTGGTTTCAAGCGTCCACGCCCAGTGATCGGCGATGATCCGGTTCAGGCTGTCCGCTTCTTCCGCCCCGGCGGGAAATGCGGCCAAAACCGTCGCCGTCAAAGTCGCTGCAAAAAATTTCTTCACCGCAGTCTCCCGTCCGATTGAGCGCTCAAATGCGCTCGCCCCATAAATCATATTCGTCAGCGCCGGTGATGCGCGCGCGAACCATGTCGCCGACATCGAGCGACGTCTCACCCTCAAGGATGACGGCGCCGTCGATTTCCGGCGCATCGGCGTAGCATCGCCCGACGGCGCCGTCCTCATCAACATCGTCAATCAGGACGTCAAGGTCGCGGCCGATCCACCTCTGAAGAAGGTCGCGTGAAATTTCCTGTTGAACGGCCATGAAGCGATGAAAGCGCTCTTCCTTCACCTCATCCGGAACAGCGCCGGGCAGTTCATTCGCCGCGGCGCCCCTGACGGGTTCGAACCTGAAACATCCGACGCGGTTGAGCCGCGCCTCGCGAAGCCAGTCGAGCAGGAAGTCAAAATCTTCATCAGTCTCACCGGGAAAGCCGACGATGAAGGTCGAACGCAGAACGAGATCGGGCGCGATCGATCGCCAGCGGCGGATCTGATCGAGCGTCTTTTCCTGATGCGCAGGCCGGCGCATCGCCTTGAGAACCTTCGTGCTCGCATGCTGAAACGGAATATCGAGATAAGGGAGAAGCGCGCCCTCTGCCATCAACGGAATGACGTCGTCGACATGCGGATAGGGGTAAACATAATGAAGCCGCGTCCATACGCCGAGCGATGAAAGCCCGCGCGCAAGATCAATAAAGCGCGTCGGATAGCTTTCGCCGCGCCAGTCGTAAGGCGCGTATTTCAGATCGACGCCATAGGCGGACGTATCCTGCGAGATGACGAGAAGTTCCTTCACGCCCGCGTCAACGAGTTTTTCAGCCTCTTTCAGCACGGCGTCTATGCGGCGGCTTTTCAGTTTTCCGCGCATCGAGGGAATGATGCAGAAGGAGCAGGAATTGTTGCAGCCTTCGGAAATCTTCAGATAGGCGTAGTGGCGCGGCGTCAGACGAATTCCCTGCGGCGGCACCAGATCGAAAAGCGGGTCGTGCGGCGCGGGCGCGGCTTCATGCACCGCCGCCATCACGGACTCATATTGGTGCGGGCCAGTGACGGCGAGCACTTTCGGGTGAATGTCGCGGATGACGTTTTCTTCAGCGCCGAGACAGCCGGTAACGATCACGCGGCCGTTCTGCGAAATCGCCTCGCCGATCGCATCAAGCGATTCCGCGCGCGCCGTGTCGAGAAACCCGCATGTGTTGACGAGAACCGCGTCGGCGCCTTTGTAATCGGGCGCAATCTCATACCCTTCCGCGCGCAGGCGCGTGATGATGCGTTCTGAATCAACGAGCGCTTTCGGGCAGCCAAGGCTGACAATGCCGATTTTCGGCGCTTCGGGAGCGGTGCGTGCCATGGCCGCGGGCTTTAGCCCAGATGCGCCAGGGGCGAAAGCTCAACGCCGGCTGGAACCGGCGATCATCGAGAAGACGAGGCCGCCGCCGGCGCCGGCGAGCGCCTGCAGCAAAAGCCCTGTCGCCCCGCGCGCCCCGAAAAACGCGCCGACGCCGCCGCCGATCATCACATTTTCGACAATCAGGATGAGCGCGGGCACGGCCGCCGCGCCCGCAAGCGGATAGGCGACAGCCGCAAGCGGCTTGAGGATGCGCTTGAGAACCGCCGCAATGACAAAGGCGATGGCGAACGCGACGGCGAGGATGCCGGCGAAAGGCGACCCGGTTGCAAGGCCTTGCAAATTCAGCACAAAGGTCGACTGGAAGGCGGCGAAGGACTGGTCAAAACCCGGGTAGGTCGAGAGCGTGTGCTGCGTCAGGAATAAAACGGACATGACGAAGCCGACGGCGACAGCCGCTGCAAACCCGATCACGACGCGCGCCATTCCCATCGCCATCTCCCTTCAATGACCGGCGAATGCGCATTGACGCCTCGCCCTGCCGCTGTTTACCCAATTCAGGACGATTTCGCCATGGAGAGAGACATGAAGATCGCGCCCGCTCGCCGACGCTTATTCGCACGCGCGCTGACCGCCGCGCTCGCAGCCGGCGCGCTGTCAGGCTGCGGCGCGCCTGAGGCGGCGACATCGACCGGCGCGCCCGCCGACACATCGGGCAAGGCGGCGATGAACAAACCCGGCAAAGGCGGCGGCGATCCGAAACTTCAGACGATGCTCGCCGAACCGGCGCCGCAGGGGGCGCTCGCACTCACCGTCGAAACGCTGGCTGA
>JAGRED010000138.1 GCA_020446725.1 Parvularculaceae bacterium
AGAAACCTGCCTTCCGGTGCTTGAGCGCGCCTCAGGCCTCAAGGCCGGCGTCGATTTCCACATCGGTTACAGCCCGGAACGGGTCAATCCCGGCGACAAGGTTCGCCGCCTCGATTCCATCGTGAAGATCATTTCCGCCCAGACGCCCGAAGCGCTCGACCTCGTCGAGGCGGTTTACGGCTCGATCGTCAAGGCGGGGCTTTACCGCGCCTCCAGCATCAAGGTCGCGGAAGCGGCGAAAGTCATCGAAAACGTCCAGCGCGACGTCAATATCGCGCTGATGAACGAGCTTTCGCAGATTCTCGGCGCGCTCGACATCGACACCGCGGACGTGCTCGCCGCCGCCGGATCGAAATGGAACTTCCTGAATTTTTCGCCGGGCCTCGTCGGCGGCCACTGCATCAGCGTCGATCCCTATTACCTCACCCACAAGGCAGAGACCGTCGGCCTGCACGCCGAACTCATTCTCTCCGCGCGGCGCGTCAATGACGAGGTCGCCGAACGCGTGGCGATGAAATGCATCAAGCTGGGCGGACGCCGCGATGAAGCGTTGCGCCGCGTCGCCGTGCTCGGCCTCACCTTCAAGGAAAACGTTCCCGATCTCCGGAACTCGAAAGTATTCGATATTATCGAAGTCCTCCTCGATCACGGCATTCATGTTCAGGTCGCAGACCCGCTCGCGATGGCGGACGAAGCGCTCGGCGAATACAGCGTGCGCCTGACGCCGATCGAGGAAATCACCCCGGTTCAGGCGATCATTCTCGCCGTGCCGCATCAGGACTATGTCGACGGCGGCTGGCCGCTCGTGCGCAGCCTCTTCAACGGGTCGGGCGGCGTCGTCATCGACGTCAAGGGCGTCCTGCCGCGCGAGGGCAAGCCGGACGATGTCGATCTCTGGCGCCTCTAAACTCCTGTCCGCCCTTACAGACGGAAGGGGCCGATGGCGCCGCTTCTAGCCAATAGAACCCTCTACGCGTCAGCGATCGCCCTTGCTGCGGCGATCGCAGTCGCCGCCGTTTCGGCGCCGACGACGGAGGTCGCCGCGACAATCACGATTGATCCGGCGATGGAATTCCAGACGATGCGCGGCTGGGAAGCGACGATCGATCTGCCGGAAGACGAAAATCGCGCGCTGTTGCTGAAGGCGCGCGAGACGATCCTCGACAAGGCGGTCGACGAAGTCGGCGTCAATCGCGTTCGCCTTGAGGTTCGAAGCGGCGCGGAAGGATCGATCGGCGCGTGGACGCGCTACGCTGCGGGAGAGATCGGCTACAAGGAATGGCGCCCGCTGCGTTACGCAACGACGAACGATGATGACGATCCGCATCACATCAACTGGGCGGGATTCGATTTTTCCGAGCTTGACCGGATGATCGAGGAGCAGGTCGAGCCGATGCGGCGCCGGCTTGCGGCGCGCGGCGAGAAACTGATCGTCAATCTCTGCTATGTCGCCTTCACGAAACAGATCGGACGCGGCGGCGCCTATATCCATGACGACCCGGACGAATACGCCGAATTCGTGCTCGCGACCTATCTCCACGTGAAAGAAAAATACGGGTTTCAGCCTGACAGCTGGGAAGTCATTCTAGAGCCCGATCTTTCGCCGGAATGGACGCCGCTTGTTGTCGGAAGGTCGATCGCCGCCGCCGCGAAGCGTCTTGAGGAGAACGGCGTCACGCCGCATTTCGTCGCGCCGTCAGTGACCGATACGGGAAACGCCGCGCGCTATATTGACGGGATCGCGCGTGTCGACGGCGCGATGGAGCATGTCGCTGAATTCTCCTATCACCGCTATCGCCGGGCGAGCGAGGCCAATGTCGCGGCGATCGCGGAGCGCGGCGCGAAATTCGGCAAACCGACCGCAATGCTCGAACTCTGGTTCGGACGCGCGACGCCGAAAGTGCTGTTTGAAGACCTCATCGTCGGCAAGGCCGCCGCCTTTCAGGGGCGCACGCTTTACGGCCTTTTCGACGTCAGGGACGACGGCGACGCGGCGCCGACGGTGACGCCGCGCAAGGACATCGCACAAAACCGACAGGTCTTCCGCCATGTGCGGCTGAACGCCATGCGCATTGGCGCGTCGAGCCCCGCTTCATCGGTGCGTCCGGTCGCGTTTCGAAATCCCGATGGCGGGCTTGTCGTCGCCGTGCTGACAAATGCCCCGGCGCATCTGACCGTGCGCGGCATGACGCCCGGCCCTTATGAGGTGAGCTATCGCGCGGACGGGCGCAGCCATGTCGAGGCCGAGCCGCTGATCGTCACGGAGAATGGCGCAGGAGAAGCCCGCATCCCGGCGCCCGGTATCATCACGATTGCGGCGATCGCCGATTCGCCCGAGACGAACCAATCGGAACGGAATGAAAGCCAACCGTGACCGATGAAGACATCGTCATAGGCTCAGGCCCCGCGGGCGTTTCCGCCGCGCACGCGCTTCTCGCCCGCGGGCGGCGCGTCGTCATGATCGATGTCGGCGAAACGCTTGAACCCGAACACGCGGCGCGGCGCGAACGGATGGCGGCGACCGGGCCCGACGCGTGGCTCAGCGCCGATATCGACGCCGCGACGCATCTGCGCCGCAGCGCGCGCAGCGACGTGATGCGCCCGTTCGGATCCGATTTTCCGATACGCGACGCGGTCGGTTTCTTCGGCGGAAAAGCGCCCCCGGCGGACCTGGCGCTTCGCCCGTCCTTCGCGCGCGGCGGTTTGTCGAACGGCTGGGGCTCGTCTGTGCTGCCCTATCGCATCGAAGACATGACCGCCTGGCCGGCGGCGGCGAAAGACCTCGCCGCGCATTATCAGGCGGTTTCGCGTTTTGCGCCAATTTCAGCGACGCATGACGATCTTGAAGCGCTGTTCCCGCTCTGGCGCGTCGATGCGGCGCACGCCTATCCGCCGGGACCGCAAGGCGCGACGATTCTGTCGCGCCTCGCCCAACGAAAGGATGCGCTTGCGCATGAAGGCGTTTCGGCCGGCCGCGCGCGGCTCGCCTTCGCCGGCGAGGCGTGCAGGACCTGCGGCCTCTGCCTTTACGGCTGCCCCTACGGCGTCATCTTCAATGCGGCGGGCGAAGTTGAAAAACTCCTCCGCCATGAGCGCTTTCGTTACGCGCCGCAAAAGCGCGCCGTACGGTTTGAAGAACATGGCGACGGCGTAAGGGTCACTCTCGCCGATGCGCGGAGCGGCGCGTCCGAGACGATCGACGCCGCGCGATTGTTTATCGGCGCGGGCGTCCTGCCGACGGCGCGCATCGTCCTCAATTCGTTGCCGGAGCAGATCGACAGGCTGACGCTGCTCGACAGCCAGCACCTTCTAATGCCGATGCTGCATCAATGGGCGCCGCCCGCCGACATTGCGACGACGCCGCAAAACACGCTTGCGCAGGCCTTTATCGAACTCAGCGACGCGCGCCTCTCGCCTTCGATGATCCATGCGCAGGTCTACGCCTATAATGATTTCCTGAAATCCGACCTGCAGCTCAAATTCGGCGCGCTGTCGGGCGTTCTCGAACCTGTCATCGACGCCGTCAGCCGGCGCCTTCTCGTCGCGCAATTGTTCGCGCATTCGGATCATTGCGGGCGCATCGAGCTGACGCGCGACGGCGATCCGGGCGATGCGCGCCTCGCCTACAAGACGCGCGAGAGCGATGAGGCCGGGCGCGTGCTGAAAGCGGCGGCGGGCCGGCTTGCGCGCGCGCTGCTGCCGAGCGGCGTCATCGCAATGCCCTTCCAGGCGCGCATGGGCGCCGTCGGGTCAAGCTTTCACGTCGGCGGCAGCCTTCCGATGGCCGAGCGCCCGCGAGCGGGAGAAACGGATGTTTTCGGCCGCATCGCCGGAACAACGCGCACGCATGTCATCGACGCATCGGTATTTCCATCCGTGCCCGCGACGACGATCACTTTCACCGTCATGGCGAACGCGCACCGCATCGCGTCCGAAGCGCCGCTATGAGCGGCAATACCGGCTTTCGATGATTTTGACTCATTGAAAGCCGGCATAAGCGGCGCGGATCAGCGCAAGACCTTCTTCAACGCTTATTTTCGGTTCGTAGCCGAGATCGCGCCGCGCACGGTCGATCGAACAGGCGCCGCGCGCGCGGTAGAGTTCAAGCAGCGCGCCCGAAGGCTTTGCCGGCGCCGCACCGCCTTGCTTGCGCAGCGCGCCCGCCGCCTGCCGGATGGCGGCGAACCCCGCCTCGCCGATCAGAGAGCGCGCGATTTTCTTCACCCGGCGCGCCATTCGGGACGGCGGCGCCGGCGTTTCAACAATCGGTTCCCCGAGCGGCGCGAATGTCGGCGGCGCGGCGCCGATAATCGACGCGTAGCCGGCGTAAAGACCGCCCCATTCAACCGGCGCAGGACCGGAGATGACGTAGCGCGCATCAGGCTGGCGGGAGAGCGCCAGCGCGCAGATGACGGCTTCGGCGACATCGTCGACATGAACCGCCTGACAAAGGCCGCGCGGATCGTCGGGAAGAATGACGCCGCCGGCGCGCAATTCCTCCATCGGCCGGTCCGTCCACTGCCAACCGCCCGCGCCGTAGACGATCGTCGGCTGCAGGATCGTATGCGCAAGCCCGCTCGCGGCGAGACGCCGCTCAAAAGCGCGTTTGAGTTTCTTATAGGACGAACCCGGCCCGTCCGACGGACTATCCTCATTCAATACGCCGCGCGGCCAGTCGTCATAGACGGCGATTGAGCTAAGCTGGATGAACGCCCTGACCGCGGCCGCCTTCGCAGCGCCGACGAGATTGTCGAACGCGGCGGTCTGTTCGTCATCATCGCCGAGAAAATCATACGCCGCATTGACGACGCTGTCGCATCCGTCAATCGCCGCCTGAAGCGCTTCGGGCTTTTGCAGATCGCCGCGGACGATCTCGATCGCGCCGGCGCCGTTAAGGCGATCCGTGCGGCGCGAACGCGCGAGCGCGCGCACCGACGCCCCTTCCCTCGCCGCCGCCAGACAGATGCGCGATCCGATGAAACCGCCCGCGCCGGCGACGAGAACCGTCCGTCCGGCGAGCCGTCCCCCGCGCTCAGCCATTGGCGCGTCGCTGGTCGCGCGCCGGGCTGATCATCTCGAGATAAAGGTCCGCCATTTTCTGATTGACCGCGTCCGGATCGAACCGGTCCTCGCGGCTGCGTTTCTGCGCTGTTGCGGCGCAAGCCGATCTCAACGCCTTGTCGCTGACAAATGCGGAGAGCCGTTCTGTCAGCGCGTCGATGTCGCCGACCGGCGTCACGGCGCCGACGCTGTCGTCGACGAGTTCCTTCACGCCGCCGGTATCGGTCGCGACGACAGGAAGGCTCGCGCGAAACGCCTCGACGATCGTGATCGGAAGCGATTCCCACCGAGACGGCAGGAAAAATATGTCGGAAGCGGCCAGGAAGAGATGCGCGATATTGCTCGCGCCGGCGAGTTTGACGACGCCGCCAAGGCCCGCTTCGCGGATCCACGTTTCCGCTTCGCGGCGCTGCGGACCGTCGCCGACGATGACGAAGCGCGCGCCCGGATGACGCGCGTGAACCCGCTTGGCGACCGCGACGAGGTGATCGATCGCTTTCTGGTGGGCGAGACGCGCAATCGAAACGATGAGCGTGTCGCCTTCGCCGAGAAACCGGCGGCGCAGCGACAGGATATCGGCATCCTTCATCGCCGGCGGCTGGTGAACGCCGAGACCGGTCGCATGGATCTTTTCGCGCGGAATGCCGCTCACTTCGGCAAGTTCATCGGCGCTCATCCGGCTTGGCGTCAGAACATGGTCGGCGCATCGTTTGGCGATCATGCCGAATTCGCGCACCCGCTTCGGCTCTGCGCCGTGAAAGGTCAGCGCGATCGGAATTTTCATGTCGAATGACGCGAGCTTTGCGACGAGCGCCGGCGCTGTATCATGCGTGTGGATAAGATCGAAATGTTCTTGCTTGAGAATCTGACGCAGGCGGCGCGCGGTCGCATGCGCGGCGACTACGCGCCGCGGCAGGGCGCCGCCATAGGCGGCCACGCTTGCGATATCGACCGAGAAAAATTCCGGATCGATTTCCTCATTCATCCAGGCGCCCGGCGTGCCGCCGAAAGCGACGCGCCAGTTTCGCGCGCGCAGCCAGGCGGAAACATCGAGAATATGCCGCTGAACGCCGCCAGGCGGGAATGCGGTGCATAATTGGAGAATTCTGAACTCGGTCACGACGGTTTACTCACATAGATAAAGACGGCGCCCCCGCCAAGCGTCCCCGGCAATTGCGCGTGGAGCGAAAATTTTTCGTTAAAGAGCGCCCAGGCGTCAGGATCGGCGGCGGCGACCTGTTCGCGGAAAGCGACAAGCGACCAGATGCGGCGATCGCCGTTCATCTCGCGGATCATCGCCGGCGTCAGCTCGCTCCATTCCGGCGCGAAATAGCCGATGACCGGTTCCGCGGCGACGCCGTAGACGGTCGTCAAATCATTGCTGGCGGCTTCGCGGTCGACCATGGCGACGGCGCCGGCGAGATCCTGCTTCGGCGCGGCGTAATTGCGAAGGAGCAACGGGACGGACCCGCCGACCATTGCAATCGCGGCGAGGATCATCAGCTTGTCGCGCACGCCGGCGATCCTGACGCGTTTTTCAACCAACGGCCCGATTGCAACCGCCGCCGCCTCAACCCCGGCGACAACCGCCAGATAGAGGAACGAAATTTCAACGAAGAAATAGCGCGGCCACAGCCGCATGTCGGCGATTTCAAGCGCAGCGACGGTGATCGGGATTTGCAGCAGGTAGATCGCCGCCAGTATCCGGTCCTTTTTCCAGATCGCATAAACGCCGTAGAGCGCGAATACGATCGCCGCCGGCAGCGCAATCGCCATGAAAGAGCCGAGCGCAAGAAACTGGTTGAACAGATTCTGCAAGACGAAGACAGGGTCCGACCATTTGGCGAGCGGCGCGTTCGGCGCGGCTTCCTTCACGCCGGCGAAAGTCGATCCCATATCGCCGAGCATCGGCGCGTAGACAAGCAGCGTCAGCGCAACGCCGAACGCCATGCCGAAAAACGGATACGCGCCGGCGAGCGGCGCGGACGCCCCTTGCTTGCGGATGAAGCGGTTGAGCAGAAACGCCGCATAGATGACGCCGTGCGCGGCGAAATAAAATCCGGCGGAAAGGTGCGTATACATCGCCGCCGCGAAGACAGCGCCGTACGCCGCCCAGATGCGCGCATCGTTCCGCCGCGCGCCTTCAAGGAAGAGAATGGTTGAAAGCGTCGTCCAGAAGAGCAGCATCGTATAGCCGCGCGCATTCTGCGAGAACCAGACCTGATGATAGGAAACCGCGAGGAGGAGAATGGTCAGCAGCGCCGGCCACAGGCCGAGCGCACGGCGGGCGACCGGCAGGAAGGCGGCGATCGCCGCGACTCCGAACAGCGCCGCCGGCAGCCTGAGGCTCGCCGCGGATTCGCCAAAGACCGCAACGGACAGCTTGGCCGTCAGCGAATAGAGCGGATGATTGTTGAGCGTCGAAAAATTCGAGACGAGTTCGCCGAACGGCAATCGAACGAATCCGAGCAATGTGGCGATTTCATCGTACCAGAGGCTGGAGCCGAGACCGATCGCCCGAACGAGGATGGCGATCGCGATGATCGCGAGGAAAGCAAGCGCGGCCTGTGCGCCGATATCGCCGACGATATCGCGCTTCATCGCTCCTGCGCTCATCTGACTTGCCTGCCCCCGCATCGCCGCGTCATTCTCTCTGCGCCTGCCTTATTGCGCTCTCTGTGCTGAGTTGCACTCGCCATGCCGATTAACCATTTTCAGCGACGATAAGGCTTGCGGCTTTATATCCCGTTTTCGCCGGGGCGTTTTTCGATCAAAGGAACCCCGAATGATCGCCGGAAACCGCCCCGAATGTTTAATCTTAAGCAAGTTCTGCATGCTGAAACACTCTGAACGCTTTGGCGCAGTCGTTCTAAGCCCAGTTCCGGTCTGATTGAAAGCGGTTCGCATGTCCCTTAACAGGACGCCCGACAAAGAGCCCGCGGACGGCGCGCCGGCGCCCCGCGGGGATGCGCCCGCCGCCCTGAAGGCATGGGACGCGCCCGTTCTTGTCATTCACTGGCTGAATGTCGTCGCCGTCATTCTTCTGGCTTTCACCGGCGGCATGATCATGTTCAGCGATGCGCTTCGCATGGGCGTGCGCGACACCGAGGTGATGCTGAAGACGCTGCATGGCGCAATCGGCTATGTCGTCGTCGCCAATCTGTCCGTGCGCATCCTATGGGGATTTGTCGGCTCGCCGACATCGCGCTGGCGCGCCGTCCTGCCGAACGAGACCGTTCGCCGCCAGTTTCTGGCTGATTTGTCAGGGCTTTTGCGCCGCCGGCCGGAGGCGTCGCTTTCGCGGCTGTTGTTCAGCCGCGTCGTGACGACAATTATTCTAATTCTATTCCTGATGATGGCTGGAACCGGTCTTTTCAGGACCGCGAGCGATCTATTTCATCCGCCCTTCGGCGGCCTCATCCGCGATTTTCTCGCCGCGCCGGGCGTTGATCCCGCCAGCCTCAACCCGATGGATCCGACGGGAACCGATCCGAAGCGCTGGGGGCTGATGATGAAGCTCCAGGGCCATGTCGTCGGCAGGCTGCATCGGTGGGGCGCCTATTCGCTTCTCGTCCTCGCGGCGCTTCACATCGCCGGCGCCGTCATGACCGAAGCGAGATCCGGCGGCGTCATCGGTCCGATGTTCACCGGGCTCAGAAACCGCCCGCGGCGAAAGAGATGACGCGAACCCTGTGCGCTTCGGCAAACGAAAATCGGACGCCCGCACATCGGTTGCGCAAACCGGGAACATCCCTATTCTGCGCCGCAAAATCGCCCCTGTATGATGAGTGATGACATGACGAACGCCCTGCCGACGCCGCGCGCTGATTTGAAACCCAACACGCTCGCTTATGAAACGACGCCGCTCGTCAAGGCGACGGGCTTTCGCGAATATGACGCGCGCTGGCTCTACGGGCCGGAAATCAATCTGCTCGGCATACAGGCGCTGGGGCTCGGCCTCGGCACGCTGATCCGCGAGGCGGGCAAGGAGCCGCGCATCGTCGTCGGCCATGATTTCCGCGGCTATTCGACGTCGATCAAGCAGGCGCTGACCGTCGGCCTCATGTCAGCGGGGATCGAGGTCAACGATATCGGTCTCGCCCTTTCGCCGGTCGCCTATTTCGCGCAGTTCGAACTCGGCGTTCCGGCCGTCGCCATGGTGACGGCGAGCCACAATGAAAACGGCTGGACCGGCGTCAAGATGGGCTATGACAAGCCCTTGACCTTCGGACCCGACGAGATGGGGCGCCTGAAAGAAATCGTCCTCAAGGGCGAAGGCAAATCTGCGCCCGGCGGCTCGTATAAATGGGTTCAGGGACTGCGCGAGAAATATATCGACGACCTCGCCACAGCGGGGACGATCAAGCGCAACCTCAAAGTCGTCGCCGCCTGCGGCAACGGCACGGCCGGCGCCTATGCGCCCGAAGCGCTCGCACGGCTCGGCGTCGACGTCATTCCGATGGACGCCGAGCTCGATCACTCATTCCCGAAATACAATCCGAACCCGGAAGATCTTGAAATGCTGCACGCCATGCGGCATGCGGTCAGGGAGCACGGCGCCGATCTCGCGCTCGGCTTCGACGGCGACGGCGACCGCTGCGGCGTCGTCGACGACGAAGGCGAGGAGATTTTCGCCGACAAGATCGGCGTCTTGATCGCGCGCGATCTTTCCGCGCTCAATCCGGGCGCGCAATTCGTCGTCGACGTCAAATCGACCGGGCTCTTTCTCACCGACCCCGTTCTGGTGAAAAACGGCGCGAAAACGGTCTACTGGAAGACCGGCCACTCCTATATCAAGCGGAAAAATCACGAACTCGGCGCCCTCGCCGGCTTTGAAAAATCAGGGCATTTCTTCTTCAACAAGCCTGTCGGGCGCGGCTATGACGACGGGCTCGTCGCGGCGATCGCGCTCCTGCAGATG
>JAGRED010000139.1 GCA_020446725.1 Parvularculaceae bacterium
AAGCGCCAGCTTTCAAAACTCGACAAGGAATAGGCGCGCCGACCGGCGGCGGGTGTCAGCCGGCTGCGCGCGAGGGCGTGCGCTGACTGACGTCGGGCGCCCCGTCCGGCAGCCATGCCGGATTGGTTTCCGGCTTGCCGATCAGAAAGCCTTGCAGGAAATCGACGCCGAGCCCCTTGAGCAACATGGCGTCCGCCTGATTGTCGACCCATTCGGCTACGGTTTTCATGCCGAAATTGCGCGCAAGGTCGAGCAGCGTTCTGACGAAAAGCTGGTTCTCGCGCGAAGATGAAACGCCGGTGACGAACGACCCGTCGATCTTCAGAATATCGATGTCGAGCGCTTTGAGGTTGCGAAACGAGGTGTAACCGGCGCCGAAATCGTCGATGCCGAAAGACGCGCCGAGCTTTTTGATTTCAGCGACAAATTCAATCGAGGCGTCGATCGCGTCGATGACCTGCGTTTCCGTGAGTTCGACCGTGATGCGGCGCGCAAGCTGCGTGTTGGCGCGCATGGCGGAAATATATCCTTCGGCCCAGACCGGATCTTTCACCGTCTCCATCGAAACGTTGACGTTGAGTTTGACGTTCGGGCAGGCCGCAAGCGTGTTCATGGCGAGTTCAAGAACGCGCCGGTCAAGAAGGTGGACAAGCCCGAGACGTTCGGCGGCCGGAATAAATTCGGGCGCCGGCACTTCGCGACCGTCTTCGGCGCGCATCCGGATCAGGCATTCGAATTTTTTCGGCGGTTCGTCGAGATCGGCGACAATCGGCTGAAAGGCGAGCCGCACGCGCCGTTCATTGAGCGCGGTCAGAATAACGTCCGACATGTGAGTGTTGCGGCGACGCATGGTCATGACGTCGGTTTTTTCACTGAAAGACGACCAGCTTGACCGGCCGAGCCGCTTCGCCTGATCGAGCGCGGCCTCGGCGCGCGCCATGGCGACATGCGCGCAATCCGCGTCGCGCGGCGCCTCGACAGCGCCGACCGAAATCGACGCGGCGACCGATCCCTTTTGCGTTTCTATGACGCGCTCGCGGATCGCATTGAGCAGGGCGACGCATACTTCCCGCACGCGCTCGCTGTCTGCGTCGCCGAGAAACACGCCGAATTTTGTCCCGGCGACGCGGCCGACGAGATCGTCATCGCGCAATTGCGCGACAAGGCGGCGCGAACATTCGACGATGACCTCGTCGGCGACGTCGAAACCGAAATCGGCGTTGATGCCGCCGACATCGTCAATGCCGACAAGAAGATAGGCGCCGGACAGATCAGCCTTTGAAAGACCGGCTATGGCCTGATCGAGCCTCACCCGCATTTGCGCGCGGTTCATAACCCCGGTGAGTTCGTCGTTTTCCGCCAGCCAGGACAGATGCGCGTCGCGCAGTTTTTGCGACTCAATTGAACGGATAACGCCGATCAGCCGTCGATTGTCTCCCTCGCCAAGCCAGCCGCCGCGTTCCTCGACCCAATGCGTTTCGCCGGCCCGGCGCGAAAGTTGGT
>JAGRED010000140.1 GCA_020446725.1 Parvularculaceae bacterium
GGCAAGACCAACACGCTGAAAATCAGCCGCATCGGCGCAAAAGGCGAATAGAAGGCGCCCGCGCCGCAACTTCGCCGCAATCCCCGGACGTTTCACGCGTTCGTGTCGCATGGTGTCCGATAAGGGCCCCAAAACCGCCGCGCCGCACGCATAGATCTCCAACACCCCTGAAGCCATGAAGGGAGGATGAAATGATGACGCGAATAATCGAATGCGCAGACAGTGCGATGTTGATCGTCGTGCCTGAAACCTCGCTGACATGGCGCAGCGATGCGCACGACAAGCGCCGCCGCAACGAGGACGAACCGCGCGACGACACGGCGCCGGCGGAACCGGAACAGCTGCGCGCACCCTCGCCTGCTTGATGTCGCCGCGTGGCGATTTATAGTTCCGCGCGAGATTTTGCAGCGAGGAACGCCCGATGACGATCGCGACACGCCCCGTCGACTACACCTATGACGGCCATGCCTATGAGGGCCTGCTCGCCTTTGACGACAGCGTTTCAGGCAAACGACCGGCCGTCCTCATCTCGCACGCTTGGGCCGGGCGCGGCGCGGTCGAGGAAGAGTGGACGAAACGCCTCGCGGCTCTCGGTTACGCCGGTTTCGCGATCGATCTTTACGGCAAGGGCGTTTACGGCAAGACGACAGCGGAATGCCAGGCGCTGATGAACCCGCTGGCGAGCAATCGACCGTATTTGCAAGCGCGCCTTTTGAACGTAATCGAAGTTGTGAAAAAACTCCCCGAAGTCGACGCGAATAAAATCGTGGTGATGGGGTTTTGCTTCGGCGGGCTCTGCGCGCTTGACGTTGCGCGCACGGGCGCCGACGTTAAAGGCGTCGCCTCGTTTCACGGGCTTTTCGGCGCACCCGGCAATACGAAAGAGAACAAGATCACGGCGAAAGTCATCGCCTTTCATGGCTGGGACGACCCGATGGTGAAGCCCGATGACGTCAAGGCGTTTGGGCTCGAACTGACCGATGCCGGCGCCGACTGGCAGATCTGCGCCTATGGCGGGACGATGCACGCCTTCACCAACCCGAAAGCCAACGATCCCGCCTTCGGCACGGTCTACAACAAGCGCGCCGCGGACAGGTCATGGGAATCGTTCAAGCTGTTTTTGAATGAGTGCTTCGCCTGAGGCGCTAGTCAATCGGCCCTAGCCCGGCAGTCCGCAGTTTTGAAAATAGGTTAGCGAGGCCGCGCGGACTTACCATCAAAGCGAGTGCAATCACGAATTTGACTGTCTCCGCAACGATATTGCCAATATCGAAATATCGCATCTTCGACCTTCCCAATTCATCGACTCCGGAATGGGCGACCGCGTTGATGAGGTGTCCTATCAATGTCGGCCCGACGTCGATCAGAAAAAAGGCGCCAATCAAGAAGCGGCCGAGCCTGACGAAATCCTGTGCGTCAATTGAGAGCGCTACACCCTCCCCATCCCTGTGAGCAGGCAGGAGCCATTTCACAAAGCGCGGCGCCATAAACCACGCGACAAATCCCGCAGCTAGCCAGACGAGAAAAAAGAAATCTGAAACGGAAGGCCTATAGTCGCTTTCTATTTGATCGAATTTCTGGAACCAAATAATCGTGATAAATGCGAGTTGTGCGAGAGAGTTAATGATGTTCACCGCAGCCCAAAGCCTTATTACAAGCACGCCGACTGCTTGAATTCCGGTCATAAATCTCTCCCCTATTTGAATTGGCTCCAGTCGATCGGTTTTGTCCGGTCGATGAATTTCTCCGCCTTGGGCATCGGATATTTGAGGCCGGTCGCGCAGTTGAACAGAACCGCGCTCTCTTTCCTTGAAATGAGGCCCTCGCTCAAAGCGCGCCGATAGGCGGCGTAGGTCGCGGCGCCTTCCGGACACAGAAGCAAGCCTTCCTCACACGCCATTTCCTTTTGCGCATCGATGATGTCGTCATCGTCAACGGCGATCCCGAAGCCGTTAGACTCGCGCACGGCGCGGATGATCAGGAAATCGCCGACAGCGACCGGCACGCGAATGCCGGCGGCGACGGTCGCGGCATTCTGCCATAGCGGCGCATGCTCCTCGCCCTGTTCCCAGGCGCGAACGATCGGTGCGCAGCCCGTCGCCTGCACCGCGACCATGCGCGGACGTTTGGCGCCGATCCAGCCGATCTTTTCAAGCTCGTCGAACGCCTTCCACATGCCGATAAGGCCGGTGCCGCCGCCCGTCGGATAGAAAATGACGTCCGGCAATTCCCAATTGAATTGCTCGGCGAGTTCGAGCCCCATCGTCTTCTTGCCTTCGATCCGATAGGGCTCTTTCAGGGTCGAGACGTCGAACCAGCCGACTTTTTCTTTTCCTTCGCCGACGATCCTGCCGCAATCATTGATGAGGCCGTTGACGCGGTAGACGTCGCCGCCCTGCAGGGCGATTTCCTCGACATTCACCAGCGGCGTATCGTCCGGACAAAAGATTGTCGTCTTCATCCCGACGCGCGAGGCGTAGGCCGCCATCGCGGCGCCGGCGTTACCGTTGGTCGGCATGGCGAGGTGATGAAGACCGAATTCCTTCGCCATCGCGACGGCGAGCGCGAGCCCGCGCGCCTTGAACGAACCGGTCGGCAGCCGGCCTTCGTCTTTCACGATGATCGCGGCCCCGCCGAGCCGCTTTTCGATACGCGGCGCGCGAATGAGCGGCGTCACCACCTCGCCCAGCGACACGCAGTTTTCTTCGCCGTCGACAGGCAAGAATTCACGATAACGCCAGAACCCTTCCGTTCGGCGCGCAAGCGTCTCCTTGCTTATCGACGCGGCGATCCGTTCGAGATCATAGCGGACCAGAAGCGGCCGCCCCGCTTCCGACAAACCGTGAACGCAGCGCGCGTCATAGCGCTTGCCGGTCATCGAACATTCAAGGTGGGATACGAAAGATTGCATCATCGCGAAGGAGCCCGTTCTTATCGTCGTGGTCGGGCTTCCTTACGGTCGCCGCCAGCCGGCGGCAAGAACGAGCAGCAAGGCGACAACGCCCGGCGCCGCCTGCGTCAGCCAGATCGTCGGCTTCGCCGTCGCGCCGCCATAAACGCCGGCGACAATGACGCAAAGCAGAAAGAAAATCTGAACGTCGCGCCGCCGCGCGATAAGGCCCCATAACAAGCCGGCGGCGAGAAACCCGTTATAGAGTCCCTGATTGGCGGCGAGAATCGCGGAATTCGCCGATTGTTCTTCGGTCATCGAGAATATCTTGCGGCCGACCGGATGGTCCCAGAAAAACATTTCAAGCGTCAGGAACGCCGCATGAAGCGCAGCGACGAAAATCACCGCCAAACCCGACAAGACTTTCATACGCCCCCGCGTCATCGCGCAGCTAGTTCTGATCCGGCGCCGGCCCGCCGCCGATCTTTTTCAGCGCCGGGCCGAAATCCGGGTTGATCTGAAGCGCCGTCCGATAGGCTTCCTTCGCCTTCACCGGATCCTTTTTCGCCTCATGCGCAAGGCCGATATTGTACCAGGCGATATCCGCCTTCCCGAGGCCGTAACGAAGCGAGGCTTCATAATCCGCAAGCGCTTCGTCGAAGCGGCGCTGCAGGTAGTAGCTGTTGCCCCGATTGAGATAGGCTTCGGCGAGTTTTGAATCCTGTTCGAGCGCGTAATCGAAATCGGCGAGCGCTTCGTCAACCCGGCCGGAGCGGTTGAGAAGTACGCCGCGATTGATCCGCGTCGCAATTTCATCGCGCCTGCTGAGCCCGCCCCGATCGAGCGCCTGATCGCATTCCTTCGTCGATTTGGCGAAGTCGTCTCGCGCGGCGTCAAAGCATAGCTGGGCGTCGGTCGCCCCCAGCGTCGTCACCGACATCTGCGCGGCGGCAGGCGTAAAAGCCGCCAGAAACCCTAATACGCAAAGAAGCCTCATCATCATCTCCTCTGCCTTCACAGTTGCGCGAAAGGCTACGGCATGACGTCGCGCCTTTCCAGCCTTCAGTTGTCCTGAAAACGCAGCGCCCCTATGTTCCGCCGCGCCGCATCAAAGGGTTTGAGAATGCTTAAAGGCAAGTCCGCCGTCATCACCGGATCAACCAGCGGAATCGGGCTCGGGGTCGCGAAGGCGCTCGCCGCCAACGGCGCCGACATCATGCTGAACGGCTTTGGCGACGCGGAAGAGATCGAGGAGATCCGCGCCAGCCTCGAACGCGATTGCGGCGTGCGCGCGCTTTACAACGGCGCCGACATGACGAAACCGGATCACATTACCGCGATGATCGCCGAGGCGGAGGAATCCTTCGGCAAGGTCGACATCCTCGTCAACAACGCCGGCATCCAGCACGTCTCGCCGATCGAGGATTTTCCGATCGAGAAATGGAACGCGATCATTGCGATCAACCTCTCATCGTCCTTCCACACGATCCGCGCCGCCTTTCCCGGCATGAAGGCGCGAAAGTTCGGCCGCATCATCCAGATCGCGTCGGCGCACGCCCTCGTCGCCTCGCCGTTCAAATCCGCCTATGTCGCCGCCAAGCACGGCGTTCTCGGCCTCGCCAAAGTCACCGCGCTTGAAGGCGCCGAGCACGGCGTCACTTGCAACGCCATTTGCCCCGGCTATGTGAAAACGCCGCTGGTTGAAAAGCAGATCCCGGACACCGCGAAGGCGCGCGGCATGACCGAGGAAGAAGTCGTGCAGAAGGTGATCCTCGCCGCGCAACCGACGAAGAAATTCGTCAGTGTTGAAGACGTCGCCGCACTCGCCGTCTTCCTTGCCGGGCCGAACAGCGGCTCGATCACCGGCGCGGCCTATCAGATCGACGGCGGCTGGGTGGCGCAATAGAGCTAAATCGCGATGTCGAAAAAGGCGCGCCGTAAAATCAACCTCGCATTGCAGGGCGGCGGCTCGCACGGCGCCGTCACCTGGGGCGTGATTGATCGCCTCCTTGAAGACGAGCGCATCGATGTCGGCGCGATATCCGGCGCGAGCGCCGGCGCCGTCACCGCCGCCGCGCTCGCTTACAGTCTACATCTCGGCGGCGCATCCGCCGCGCGCGAAAAGCTTGAAGAATTGTGGCGAACGATCAGCGATGTCGGCGCCTTCTACAGCCCGATCGGGAAAACGCCGTTTGAATTCTTCGCCAAGGATTTCGGCGTCGGCGAATCGATCAAGTATCAGGCGTTCGACGCCTTCACGCGCCTTTTTTCACCCTATCAGTTCAATCCCTTCGACATCAATCCGCTGCGCGACGTCCTGAAACGCTGCATCGACTTTGACGAGCTCAGGAACTGCAAAGCGACGACGCTCTTTCTTTCGGCGACGAATGTCAGGACCGGCAAGGTTCATGTCTTCAAAACGAAAGATGCGAGCGTTGACTCGGTTCTCGCTTCAGCCTGCCTTCCCTGTTTCGTCAAAGTTGGCACTACGCGCCCACAAAAATAGCCTCTTTTGCTTCTTCAAGATGTAATTTTACTTTCTGCAGAGAACCAAAATTCCAAACAAATACAAATGAAAAAAGAAGTAGAGCAAGAACGCGGGGAATGTAATAATCTGGGTGCTTTGAATCTGTGTGGTAAATGTACCCCAAGCACGAAAGTGCCGATCCAAGAAAAAATAATGACGCAAAAATAAGAGGTGCAATCCTTATATTTGACACCACCGCGTCAAGCCCTAACGCACCGGCAAGAATAGCGATAATTGGGATAAGAATAATTGCAAAGTATAGCAGCAACACTAGCGCCAAGAATGAAATTATTATCCTAACCATCTTTGTATCACCTCAGGAATTTTGATGCTTTTTCCTTAGAAATTTCCTCTCAATGGCAGCAAGGTCGTATTGGTGACGCCGAGTGTAATGCTAAACGCTGATTCGCCAACTCCCTTTCTCTTCAAGGCGGTCGAAATCGACGGCGAGCATTATTGGGACGGCGGTTATATGGGCAACCCCGTGCTCTTCCCGTTCTTTTACAGCGCGGAATCGTCCGATATCGTGATCGTTCACGTCAATCCGATTGAGCGCGGCGACATTCCGAAAACCGCGCCGGAAATCCTCAACCGCATCAACGAAATCAGCTTCAATTCATCGCTGCTCAGGGAATTGCGGGCGATTTCTTTCGTCGACAGGCTGCTCGACGAAGGTTGGCTGAAAAACAAATACCGCGATCGTCTGCGCGGCATTCGCATTCACTCGATCCGCAGCGACAAATCGCTCGTCGATCTTTCGATTTCCAGCAAATTCAGCACCGATTGGGCGTTTCTTACTTCGCTGAAAGATCGAGGCCGCAAGATCGCCGGCGAATGGCTTGAAGAAAACTTTAAAGCAATCGGCGTTGAGAGTTCTGTTGACATACGCGCAATGTTCGATGGCGCGTGAGCGTCAACATTTGACGCCATGACGATTATGTCATGACACATGCTTAACTGGCGCCGCGCCGAATCTTTCTCCAAATATGCGTTGTTGCTTAAAGCAGCGCCGCTTCCCTCGCGTTCATCCCCTCACGCGAGAAGCGTTGTGTGAAAGGAGTAAGAGATGATCAAACTGATGTTGACGACTGTCGCTTCGAGCGCGCTTGTCCTCACCGCCGCCGCGGCCAACCCGCCCGAGGCGACGACATCGGCGACTGCGCCGACGCCGAAATACCAGCCGGTCGAGGCTGAGACGCCGATTACGCCCGTCGCGGTGACGACGAAAGAAGACGCCGCCAAGCTCGCCGATTGGCAATTCGCCGTTGCTGACGTGAACGCTGACGGTTCGATCGACGAAGAAGAATTCGCCGCTTTCGTCGCCGCAAGCGCTGAAGAAAGCGCCGGTCTTCCGGGCGCGCCGGATGAAAAATCCGAACCCGCGAGCAAGGCTTTCGAAACGATCGCGAAATCCGACATGAAAATCACCAAGGCTGAACTTGTCGATGCGCGCTCAAAGAGCTTCGACAAGGCGGACGCCGATGGCGACAAGGCCCTTGATGCGCTGGAGCAGCAACGCTTCGCCGCGCTCATCGCCGCCAAGCCGGATAAAACGGACAAGACCCAGTAGGTCTTGAGCAGCGTCGCCGCTACAGCGTGGTGGCGTTCGCCCGTCTCTCGAAGGTCAGCTTTTCCGTAGACGGAACTCAGGCTGGTCTTTTAACCCACTAAGGCGCTCCCCCCGTCGCGCCTGAGCAAGCGTCGCCGTCCCTCGCGTGACGCTTGCTTTTTCTCACGACCCTTCGGCGTGTTGCGTTCGGCCGTCGCGGATCGAGGCCCGCTCCGGCGTATTCGGAGCGGGCCTATTCCTGATCCAGAGGAAAATCGCGGTCGTCTTCGCTCTCAACCGCCGGGATGGCGTAATCGCCCGAGAGCCAGCGATGCAGATCGACATCGGCGCAGCGCTTGGAACAAAAGGGCTGATATTCCGCAACGACCGGTTTCTTGCAGATCGGACACTTCGCCGAGCTTTTGTTGTCGTTGACTGCGGATTTATTCGGCGAGGTCATGGCGGCCTGCATTCAGCTTGTCGTTTTCAATGATGTCAAATCGCGCGCCGTATTTTTCGGCGAGACGCGCACGCCATTGCGGGCGGTCCCGCTCAAGATAGCGCAAGACGCCTGCAGGCGCGAAGAGCCGCGGCCGTAAGGATGGACGTCGGCGCAAGGCGCGTTCCAGCGTCCTCACAGCGGATTTCGCGGACCAGTCTATCGTGAAACAGCGCCCAGACACGGGCCAGCCGTCGCCGGCCGGCGCCGTCGCCTGTTCAAGCAGCGACAGGCGCGTGCGCGGCAGGGTGAAATCGCACAAACCGTCGGGCGCAATCCGCCCAAAACGGGCGCCGGCGATCTCGTCAAGGCCGGCTTTCAAAGAGTCGACGAGCGCATTGCGCGCCGTTGCGCCGGTCGGCGGCAAGAAGTCGACAATGACACGCCCGCCGAGCGAACGTCGCGACAATTCAAGGATTATCCGTCCCGCCGCCGCGAGATTCGTCTTGTCGTTCAGCAGTGCTGACGCGCCCTCGCCCGCAGCGCCTGAATCGACATCGATAAGCACGCCGGCTTGCGTTTCGTGAAAGAAAAGAACAGCGCCGTTCGGCTGGCTGACACGCGGCTCAAGCGCTTCCGCGAGCGCCGCCTCAGCATCCGCTTCGAGATCAGACGCTTCCGTCAATGATGCCGCGACGCCTGCGTTTGCGAGCGCGATCCGCGCCGAGGGATCATTGACGATGATATCGACATTACCGGACAACACGCGGAGGCTTCGCCGGACAATGCGCAGCGCCGCGCCGTTCGTTCCTTCGAGCGATCCGATTTCCTTTTTCGTCGCCTGCAAGTCGATCTCGCGGATCAGCGGCGCCTGCAGGCCGCGGCACCAATCCATCGTGACGACCGCCCCCTTCGCGCCGATCGGCGGGCGACGAATGGCGATGACAAGGCGTTCGCCCTCAACCGGCGGCTTTTCCTTTGCTTTGAACGGCAGAAACGCTTCCTGCGCGGCGCCGATATCGACGAACGCAGCGCGAAGCGATTTCGATACGGTTCTCACCCGACCAGCGAAAACATCGCCAGCTTCGGGCGCCTGCGGCAGATGCTCATCGCCGCGCGCCGCACCAAACCAGAAATGCGTGACGACATCGTTCTCGATAAAAACCGCGCGCGTCTCGGCGGCGCCGCAATCGATGTAGAGCCGCCGCGTCACGCCGGCCGCCAGCCGGCGCCCTTTAAAAGGTTCGCCGTTTCATGGAGCGGCAGCCCGACAATGTTGGAATAAGACCCGATGATCGATGAAACGTGCCTGGCGAAGAGACCCTGTATGGCGTAGCCGCCCGCCTTGCCGCGCCATTCGCCGGATGAAAGATAAGCGTCGATATCCGCCGCCTCGAGCCGCGCGACCTTGACGCGCGATTCGACAACGCGCGTGCGCCGTTCACTCGCCGGACCCGCCAGCACGACGCCGGTGTAAACGCGGTGCGCGCGACCGGACATCAATTCAAGGCACTTGCGCGCGGTCGCTTCATCTTCCGCTTTCGGCAGAATGCGCCGTCCGCAGGCGACCGCCGTATCGGCGGCGAGAACAAGCGCGCCGCTTTCGCCCGCCGCAACTGCGTCCGCCTTGGCGCGCGCGACGCGTTCGACATAGGCCGCTGCGAGTTCGCGCGGCAGGACGGTTTCATCCGCATCCGCCGCGATGACCGCATCCGGCTCAACGCCGATCTGGCGCAGCAAATCAAGCCGGCGCGGCGAGGCGCTGGCGAGGACAAGGCGAAGTCGCCCGGTCATTCGGCCTACTTGAAGCGGAAGGTGATCCGGCCTTTGGTCAGATCATAAGGCGTCATCTCGACAAGCACCTTGTCGCCGGCGAGAACGCGAATGCGGTTCTTGCGCATCTTTCCAGCGGTGTGGGCGATGATTTCATGCCCCTGGTCGAGTTTGACGCGGAAGGTCGCGTTCGGGAGGAGTTCCTCAACGGTCCCCTCAAATTCCAACAATTCTTCTTTAGCCATGCGGTCCTCAGGTTGGGCGATCCCCCCCTCCTCGCGGGGGCGCCCGGACGGCGGGCTTTAAAGGATCTCGGATCGGGCGCGAAAATGGTCGCGCCGGCGGCCAAAATCAAGGCCTATTGGAAAGTCCCGGAAAGCGGACCCGAATGCGGCCGCGCAGCTCGTCGCGCACCGCCCTGTAGGCGTCGAGAAGCGCATCGCGCCCCCCGCGCACGTCGCTTGGATTTTCGATCGGCCAGAACTCGATCCGCTCGCGCGGCACATGCCGACGAAGCTCAGCGGCCGCCTCAGGCGTCAGCGCGATGACGAGATCAAATGAATCGGCTTTGATATCCTCAACGGCCTTGGGCTCGTAATCGCCGAGCGACATCCCGATTTCACCGAGCACGCTTTCTACGAACGGGTCGAGCCCGCCTTCATAGACGCCGGCAGAATCGACGCGCAGCGCATCTTCGGCCGCGCTTTTCAGGATCGCTGCGGCCATCGGCGAACGCACTGAATTCATATTGCAGACAAACAGGACGGACTTGATCATCTGTCGGTCATCTCATGTGGAAGCTGCAGATGAGGGTGAAAAGCCGCCGCGCCGTGTTGAGATCGAGATTGATCTTCTCGTTGAGGCGCTCGCGCAGAATTTCAGATCCCTCATTGTGGAGAGACCGCCGGGCCATGTCGATCGTTTCAATCTGCGCCGGCGCCGCCGTCCGGATCGCATCGTAATAACTCTCGCAAAGCATGAAGTAGTCCTTGATGATCTTGCGGAACGGCGTCATCGAAAGATGAACCTGCCCCAGCGCCTCCCCGCCCGCGCCTTCGCCGACATGGCGGCGAACGTCGAAGACGAGGCGGTTCTCGACATAGGACAGGTAAAGCTCGAACGGCCCTTCGCCGGCGCCGATCGGTTCGAAGAAATTCTCTTCCAGAAGATCGTAGATCGCGACCTTGCGCTCATGTTCGATGTCGGCGGTCGCACGCGCCAGGCTGCGCTCATCGAGGTCGATGTGCGCAATCCTGCGATTTGCGTTCTGTTCCCCGCCGCCGTCCGACACGTCCCGTTCCGCCGCCATTGCCGCCTCAGTCATAGGCCATGAGCGTCGCGCGAGAAAAGACGATTCTGCCCGCCGCCGCGAATCTCCCTAACGCCTGATCTCATCAGCCCGTGCGATTTTGCATCGCGTTCACCTTGTTGAGGTCATCGTCGCCATGAAAAAGGAATTTCCGGCCGTTTGCGGCGCAATCGCCGCGCTCCTGTCGCCTGCATTCGCCGGCGAGACGCCGCCGCCGCCAGGCCTCGCGGCGGCGCTGATCGAAGCGGCGGCCAAGACCGGCGACGCGGCGCAAATCGCCGCCGTCGCGAACGCCGCGAAAGAAGTCTTTCCCGACAATGCCGACGCGATCGAGGCGTTCGCCGCAACGCGGATCGCGGCTGTCGCCCCGCCTGACGCGGAGCCCGAATCGCCGCCCGACGCAGCGGCAGAGACCGCGGACGCGCCGCCGGCTGACAAACCGGACGGATGGACTGGAAAAGTCGCCGCTTCCGCCGCCCTCGCCAGCGGCAATTCTGAAAACATGGCCGTCGGCCTCCTCCTCGATGCGCGCCGGGAAGCCGGACGCATCGCGCATAATCTCGACAGCTATGTCGATTTCGGCCGCTCGAACGGCGTCCAGAACCTCAAGCGCTGGGGCGCGGCCTATCAACTTGATTACCAGTTCAGCGAACGCGCCTACGCTTATGGCCGTCTATCCTACGATGAGGACCAGTTTTCGGGCTTTGACTATCGCCTCTTCGGCGGCGGCGGCGTCGGCTATTTCATTCGCAAGTCTGACGCGTTCACCTGGAAGATCGAAGGCGGACCCGGCTATCAATATTCCCCGATCGATGACACGCGCGCGATCCAGAAAGAAATCGCCATCTACGCCGGAACGGAACTCGACTGGGTCATCCGCGAAGGACTGAAATTCGAGCAGGACGTAAAAGCGGTCTGGACCGACCCGACGACAACATTCGTCTCCCTCACCGGCCTTTCAGCCGCGCTTACCGAACAACTCGCAGCGGGCGTCGCCTATGAAGTTCGTTATGAGACGAACCCGCCGCTCGGCCGGCAAAACACCGACACGGTCCTGAGGGCGAATATCAGCGTCGGATTTTAGGCGGGCAACGCGCCATGTCTCCAAAATCCGGAGTAACGATCTTGCGCCGGGTTTTGCCTGATCGCGCTTAGTCCGAAAAGCGGCTCCCGTTTTTCGGATCGCACCCTAGATTTCGTGGTCTGGACGCGCCTCGGTCATCCACGGCGCTGAAATGTCGGCGAGTTGCGCGTTTAGGCTTTCCACTTCAAGCCGGATCGCGCCGCCGCCGGCGAAATCGAGCGTGATGACGCCCGCGCCGTCAGCGCCCGCTTCAAAAGCAACGGCGAGAAGATCGACGACGCCTTCCTTGACGTCAGGGCGAAGGTTCAGCTGGCGGACGGAAATGACATCGTCGAAATGGCACC
>JAGRED010000141.1 GCA_020446725.1 Parvularculaceae bacterium
AGATGATGGCGCGTTGCGCCCACGACATCGGCAATCCCCCGCTCGCGGCGATCCCTTCAAGATCGACGAACGCCCCGATGAGCGGCGCGCCTAAAAGCGCCGCCAGAAAAATCAGAACGATGAGCAGGAGCGTCGCTTTCGGGCGAAAAAAGGCGAGCGAAAAACAGGCCGCGCCGAGCGCAATGGCGGCGACGTTGGTGAATATCGAAAAACGGGTCGCCGCGACGAAAAGGACAAGCACGGGCGCGGCGGCGGCCTCACGCGATCCCGTCACGCGCCAGATAATTACGGCGACAGGAAAAATCAGCGGCGCCATCGCGGTGACGCCGCGGCCAAGCGCGACGAAATCCTTCCAGCGAAGGGGCGACGCGTCTTGGGGCGGAATGACGTCGCGCAGATAGGCGCCGCTCAATCCCTCGAACAGCAGCGCGCAAGAAGCGATCGATATCGCGCCGGCGACCATGAAGGCGAAAAACCGCAGGCGCGGCGCAGCGGCGGTCAACGCTTCATAGACAAGCGCTGTCGCCGTGGCGACGGCGGCGAATACGGTCAGCGCCAGCACTATTCCCCCTTGCGTCGGCGACCAGAGGCTCGTCACGGCGACCCAGAAGCAAAACGCCGATGCGCAAAGAAAAGCGATCGACGCAGGGTTTGCGGCAAAACGCCCCGGCGCCATGGAATAAAACGCCGCGCGCCACGCGTCTTTCCGCATCGCGACGCCGAGAGCCATGAACCCCGCGCATGGCGCAAGGCCCCGGTGGCCCATGACCGTGAGCCAGGCGACGCCGACCAGGGCGATCGCGACCATCGCGTCGATCGTCCGGTCGATGCCGCGGCTTTTGCTTACCAAGATCAGGCCCTGCGCAGATCGGGCGGCGTCGCCTCATCGGTCAGCGTCGCAACGATCTCATCGAGAGTGACGATTTCCTGTTTTTCTGAACCGAGACGACGAACGGAAACTTTCCGCTCCTGCGCCTCGCGCGCGCCGACGACGAGAATTACCGGAACCTTTGCGTGCGAATGCTCGCGCACCTTGTAATTGATCTTCTCATTGCGAAGATCGGCCTCGGCGCGAATGCCGGCGGCCTTCAGCGTCGCCTCGACTTCAAGCGCATAAGCGTCCGCCTCAGACGTGATCGTCGCGACGACGGCCTGTTGCGGCGCCAGCCATAGCGGCAGCTTGCCGGCGTAATGTTCGATCAGAATGCCGATGAACCGTTCATAGCTTCCGAATATCGCGCGATGCAGCATGATCGGACGCTGCCTGGTGCCGTCCTCGGCGACGTAACTCGCATCGAGCCGCGTCGGCAGCACGCGGTCTGACTGGATGGTGCCGACCTGCCACGTGCGGCCGATGGCGTCGGTCAGATGCCATTCAAGTTTCGGCGCGTAGAATGCGCCTTCGCCCGGCAATTCCTCCCAGCCGTATTCCTCAGTCGCGAGCCCCGCGGCGATGACCGCATTGCGCAATTCAGCTTCGGCGACGTCCCAGTCGGCGTCAGAACCGAAGCGGTTTTCAGGCCGCAGCGCCAGCTTGATCGCATATTTTTCAAAGCCGAGATCGCGATAGACCCGGTCGGCGAGCCGGCAAAACGCGCGCACTTCGTCGACGATCTGGTCCTCGCGGCAAAAGATGTGCCCGTCATCCTGCGTGAACTGGCGAACGCGCATGAGCCCGTGAAGCGCGCCATGCGGTTCGTTGCGATGGCAGCAGCCGTTCTCGTAAATCCGGATCGGAAAATCGCGATAACTCTTGATCCCCTGTTTGACGATCAGCACATGCGCCGGACAATTCATCGGCTTCAACGCCATCAGCTCGGCCGCGCCCGACAGGACAGGCGCGCCTTCATCCGTTGACGGAATTTCATCCGGCACGACGAACATGTTCTCGCGATACTTGCCCCAATGCCCTGACTGTTCCCACTGACGCGCATCCATCAATTGCGGCGTCTTGACTTCGCGGTAGCCGACCTCGTCGATGCGCCGGCGCATATAGGCTTCAAGCGCGCGCCAGATGAGGTATCCTTTCTGGTGCCAGAAGACCGACCCCTGCGCTTCCGCCTGGAAATGGAAGAGATCAAGCTCCTTGCCGAGCCGGCGATGGTCGCGCTTTTCGGCTTCCTCGAGCCGGGTCAGATAGGCTTTCAGGTCCTTATCATTCGCCCAGGCGGTGCCGTAAATGCGCTGCAGGACGGCGTTGCGATGATCGCCGCGCCAATAGGCGCCGGCGACTTTCGTCAGCTTGAACGCTTTGCCGATATGCTTCGTAGACGGAAGATGGGGCCCGCGGCAGAGGTCATGCCAGTCGCCATGCCAATAGATTTTCACATCCTCGCCGCCCGGAAGGTCGGCGATGATTTCGGCCTTGTAGGCTTCGCCGATCGATTTGAAATGTTCGATCGCCTTCTTTCTGTCCCAGACTTCCCGGCGCGTCGGCCTGTCCTGATCGACAATTTCAGCCATGCGTTTTTCAATGGCGGCGAGATCGTCGGTCGAGAACGGCTCGTCGCGGGCGAAGTCGTAAAAGAATCCGTCCTCGATATTCGGGCCGATCGTCACCTGCGTGCCCGGAAAAAGCTCCTGCACCGCCTGGGCCATCAGATGCGCCGTATCGTGCCGGATGAGGTCGAGCGCGTCCGCGCCGTCATCGCGGGTGACGATTTCAATCTTTGCGTCAGCCTCGACCCTCTGAAACAGGTCCGACAGAACGCCGTCGACGCGCATCGCAATCGCTTTCTTGGCGAGCGATTTCGAGATCGATTCAGCGATATCGGTCCCCGTAACGGCGCCGTCAAAAGAGCGAACGGATCCGTCGGGGAGGGTTATGGCGACCATGGCTTCACTTCAATCTGTTCAAAAGAGCGCCGGCCAGCCGGTCGGCGGCCATGGGGCAATAGGTGAAAAAGAGTTCCGGTTCAACGAGTTCGGCCTCCATGAGGACCATGCGCCGCGCCGTGACGACGGCGTCGATGCGCGCGTAAAGCGCCTCGCCGGGACACGCCTTAAGGACCGCCCGCGCTTTCTCGATCGCCCAATCCGGCGGCTCGACGAGTTCGGCGGTCCCGCCGAATTCGGCCTGCACCCTGATATCGCCTCCCCGCGCGCGTTTGACGACCGCATGCGAATAGACGCCGTCGATGAAGACGAACGACGTTTCGCCGACGTCTCGGATTTCCGGCATGAACGGCTGAACAAGCCCCTCCCCGCCGAGGATCGCAGCCGCGCGCCGGAGCGCCTCATCCTCGCCGCGGCGGACGAGCGACAGACCGCGCGCCGTGCCGCTGTGAACCGGTTTGACAATCGCCTGTTCCAGTTGAAGCGCCTCCATGGCGGAAACGATCGCGTCAGCGTCGGGCGCAACGCGGCGCGTCGCCGGCGTTTCAATCCCCGCCGCCGCGAGTTCGAGCAGATAGAGTTTGCCCATGTTCCAGCGCAGCAGGTCCGGCGCATTGAAGAGAGGCGTCGCAGCGGAGACGCGGCCTATCCAGTCCGCGAAGTCCTGCGCGACGCCGTAATAATCCCAGGTCGAACGGATGATCGTCGCATCGGCCGCCGCAAAGGGCGCGAATGGACCGTTCCACGGCGCAACGATGATATCGGCGCCAGCCGCCTCCAGCGCGCGCGTGAATACGACGTCGCTTTCCGTAAGCGACGGATTCTCAAGGCAGGTGGCGATGGCGATTTTGATCATGATTTCGTTTTACGCACGTCCGAAATTTGGGTCTGACGCGATATCACGATTCAGAAAGATCCGAACGGGCGCCGAATTCTTCTGGACATCTCAAAAGCGCCGCCTATAACGCGCGCCTCGTTTTCATCGTTTCGTCGGGGCTTTAGACCCCGCGGGCGCGGGCGGCGCTGCCGAATTCGTGTTCCACGGTGGAGACGTAAACGATAGCCAAGCGGTAAAGGCGCTCGACTAGATTCGAGTGGCGCAAGCCATCGGTGGTTCGAATCCACCTCGTTTTGAAATGTTGGTTA